>WTCN01000323.1 GCA_013138555.1 Methyloprofundus sp.
CTAAACAACAATAATAAACGGAGAAAACCATGAATGATTATTTAAAGCGTATTGCTAATTACTTTCTAATCGGGGTATTTGCTTTTATCCCGATCGTTGTCATTTTACAGATTGTATTATTTATGAAAGAGTTTATTTCCGGCTCTTTTCAGATAGTATATGGTTACTGGGATAATTACTTAATCACCGCGTCCATCTTTATCTTTAGTTTTTATCTGTTTGTTTATGTTGGTTATCGTCTGAAGATGGCGGGTGGTTCCTGGATTATCGGTTTAATCGACAATGTTGTGAATCGCATCCCGCTATTAAGCTCTATTTATCGAGTCACGAAAAAAGTTGTCAATATGTTCTCAGGGCATGAACAAAAAGGAGCGCGTGAAGTTGTGTTTACCGAATATCCTAAAGACGACGTATGGGTTCCCGCTTATGTGACTAATAAAGTTGATGATATGTATATCCTGTTTATCCCTACCTCACCTAATCCGACATCTGGTTTTACCGTGATTGTGCACGAGTCTAAAATTATTAAATCAAAAATGAATATTGAAGAAGCTACCAGCTTTATTATTAGTGTTGGGGTTGATTTTAATCATATTGATAATTTGCAAAAACTTAAGGCAAAATAGGGATACGTACTTAAGACGGGACAGACTCTCTTGCAAAAAAGTAGGGTGGGCAGTTTTTTTTCCCACCATCAGGGGCGAACTACGGTGGGCAGAAAAGATTGCCCACCCTACGAGTAATAAGCTGTCCCGTGTTAAATTTGTAGTCCAAAATAGGCTAATCATTTTAAGACGGGATAAAATTAGGGGAGTAGGCTTTTAGCCTAAAAAGCATTCACCAATAAGTTTCAGTTTTCTTGATTGCCGCTAATTTTCTACGCAATGCCTCTCGGTGTTCATCACTAATTTCTGGCTTAATAAATTCAGAGTCTTTACGCAGCAAATAACGCGCGAGAACATCCAGAAAATCCTCATTAATATCATTTGCTTGCCATGACTCAATATAGGTAGAAAAGTTAGTGTAATTATTAATAATCACTTTAATCAGTGAATTATCATAGTCGACTTCAAAGCGCAAACGTACTGGAATTAGACGTTTTACAAAAAATTTAGCGGTTTCTTCATTGTTTAAACCAGGCATCTTTTGGATTCTGACAGAAAGGCGTTTAGCATGTAAATAAGCAATTTCTTTTTCAATAGTCCCTTTGCCAGTCATAACATATTTAAATTCCCCCTCACCTATACAATAAAAGGTAACATTAATTTGCATTAACTTATCTATATCAGAAAACCCTCCATAGCCATCGGTACTAATCTTGTAATCCTTTTGTGCCAAAGTCCCTAACTTTGGAAAGCGTAAGCTATAGTTCTCTACTTGTACCGGTACTTCAAGGTAATTTAGGTGCTCCACTAACTCCTGCAAATACTTAAATAACTCCTGCATTTTAGGTAAAAGCTGAATTTTATAAACGCGCTCTCTTTGCTGTTTCTGGTCTAGCTGAAGCTGCTCAGAAGACTTTTTTTGATCCGCCTCTTTTCTTAACTGCTCAAGAACGCCCATGTTACCCACCTAGTCGCTGCCTAAAAATTTCATAAATCAGCACGCCTGCTGCAACTGAAACATTCAAACTTTCTACACTACCTTGCATAGGAATTTTTACTAAAAAATCACACTGCTCACGCGTCAATCGACGCATCCCTTTTTCTTCAGCTCCCATCACTAAAGCCAAAGGCATATTAACATCCATTGCATAAATCGTTTTTTCTGCTTCTCCAGCCGCCCCGGCAACCCAGATGCCTTGCTCTTTTAACCAGCTAAGCGTACGACTTAAATTAGTTACCTGATACACTGGCACAGTTTCAGCCGCACCACTTGCCACTTTACAAACCGTAGGGGTAATTCCCACTGCCTGATCTTTAGTGACAATCACTCCCTGCACGCCAGCAGCATCAGCCGTTCTTAAGCATGCCCCCAGGTTTTGCGGGTCTTGGACATGATCTAAAACCAACCAGAATGGTACTTGTTTTGCACTCTCAACCACTGCTTTTAAATCACTTTCAGAGCGCATCGCTGGCATTTCAACTTCTAAAATAATGCCTTGATGATTACCACCTTTCGATAAATTATCCAGCTTTTTACGATCAGCCTTTTCAGGTCTAATATTATGTTTTTGCAGGCCCTTCAGTAAGGAAGCCAGGCGCTCATCCTGACGTTTTTGGTCTACCCAGGCCTGTTTGATCTTTTTAGGCGCATAATCCAGTGCTGCTTGTGCCGCATGTACACCAAATATTTTAGCTAAACTCATTTTTTCTCCTTCTTATGCGGCTTGCCTTTATTCTTCATATTCTTATGCTTATGCTTAGACTTTTTCTTATCAAGCTGTTTAACTTTTTTAACTTTCTTTTCTTCAGAAGGATGTGACGCTTTGCGCTGTTGCATTGCCAATAACTCAAAATCAATTTTTTTATCGTCCAGATTAACGCCCGCTACGACAACATTGACCTTATCGCCCAGGCGATAACGTAAACCTGTGCGCTCCCCTTTTAATTGATGACTGGTCGGATCAAATTTAAAGAAATCCTGCCCCAAAGAGGTGACATGTACCAAGCCTTCGACATATAAATCAGCTAACTCGACAAAAAAGCCAAAGCCAGTAACAGCAGAAATAATGCCGCCAAATGACTCACCAATTTTATCCTGCATATATTCACATTTCAACCAGCTAACAACATCACGGGTTGCCTCGTCAGCGCGTCGCTCATTAGATGAACAATGCTCGCCCAGGGTCGATATTTCAGGAAACCCACAATAAAAACTTTCCGGCGATTTACCCTGTAAACAATGCCGTATCGCACGATGCACCATTAAATCAGGGTAACGCCGTATAGGCGAGGTAAAATGAGTATAAGCCTCTAAAGCCAGACCAAAATGACCTTTTTTCTCAGGGCTATACACCGCCTGGGACATAGAGCGTAATAAGACTGTTTGAATCAAATGCGCATCGGGTCTACCCTTGATACTACTGGTCAGGTGCATGTAATCCACCGGTGTTGGCTTATCCCCGCCATCTATATGCAGCCCCAACTCACCCAGAAAAGTTTTTAATGTTTTGATTTTTTCGTCAGAAGGCCCTTCGTGAATACGTAACAAACGTGGCATTTTCTTACGATTCAAATAACGCGCTGCCGCACTATTCGCAGCAATCATAAATTCTTCAATCAGCTTATGCGCATCATTCCGTTGTACAGGAATGATTTTATCTATTTTTCGATCTTCAGCAAATACAATTTGTGTCTCCTGAGTATCGAAATCCATCGCGCCACGTATCTCACGCTGCCCACGCATTGCTTTATATAAAGCATACATTTGTTCTAAATGCGGCAAGACAGCTTTATATTTTTTACTTAACTTTGGGTGCTTATCCTCCAGCATAGCGGAAACTTTATTATAAGTAAGCCGCGCATGAGAACGCATCACTGCATCAAAAAACCGTGAACGAATCACTTGTCCCTGTTCATTGATGAGCATTTCACACACCATAGACAAGCGGTCTTCATCAGGATTTATCGAACACAGACCATTCGAGAGCACCTCAGGTAGCATGGGAATGACTTGCTCAGGAAAATAAACCGAAGTGCTACGATTTCTTGCCTCAATATCTAAAGCACTGCCAGCTTGCACATAATGCGATACATCGGCAATAGCGACTAATAGCTTCCAGCCCTTAGGCGTTTTACTGCAAAAGACGGCATCATCAAAATCACGCGCATCTTCACCATCAATCGTAACCAGTGGTACATCCCGCAAATCAACACGGCCTTGTTTTGCCTCTTCTGCAACCACTTTTTTAAAGGGCTTAATTTGCTCAGCCACCTCATCAGGCCAGACACTTGGCAAATCATAAGTACGTATTGCAACATCAATTTCCATACCTGGTGCCATATGCGCACCCAGCACTTCAGTAATCTTACCGATAGGCTGACTTCTTAAGGTCGGTTGCTCAGTAATGGTCGCAACCACCATCTGGCCTTTTTTGGCATCGTTCCCTTTACCTTTAGGGATTAAAATATTTTGCGTGATTTTTTTATTATCTGGCTGCACAAATTGTACGCCATGCTCTTTCACAAACCGCCCGACAACTTGCTGGGTATTACGCTCCAATACCTCAACAATTTTACCTTCCCGGCGACCTTTTCTATCCACACCGGATACACGCACCAAAGCACGGTCATTATGCAAGACGCGATTCATTTCCCGAGGTGATATAAATAAATCATCACCCGCATCATCGGGTTTCAAAAATCCAAAACCATCGGCATAGCTTAAGATTCTCCCGGCAATCAAGTCATGACTATCAACCAGGCAGTATTGCTGCCGACGATTAAACAATAACTGCCCATCACGTTCCATTGCTCTTAAACGCCTGCGCAATGCTTCTAGTTGATCATCCGATTCTAGCGCAAATGCTTCCGCAATTTGCCTACGCCCTATCGGTCGCCCACCCTTCTCAATCAGCTGTAAAATCAACTCCCGACTAGGTATTGGCTGCTCATATTTCTCAGCCTCACGCTGCGCATAAGGATCCGCAATGGCACTAAAGTCCAAACCTTTTTCTGAGTCTTCGCTCATATTTTTAACATTAGTTGTGTATTCAAAGTTCTTTTTACATACGCAAAAGAGATATAACTACCATCATAACGCAAGATACAGAGTACTGCGTAAAAGTTTTGCTCTTTAGTGCTTATGTAAGCCGCACAACATAAGCACCTATTAATTATAGTAGTTCATATAAAGTTTGATGTAAGACTGAAGTGCGTTGCACACATTGCTACTCATTCTGATACTGCATCAACTGACCTGCAGCAATCGCTAATAAACAATAGGTAGCGAAAAAATAAAACCCCGGCCCCAATACGGCCTTCATTTGTATCGTATTGACCGCTTGTGCATTCGCATTAATAGAAAAAAAAGCCACCAGAATAGCCATTAAAAACACATCAGACATAGACCACTTACTCAACAAACTACTCATTTTCAACAAGTCACTTCTGGTTTGTCCTGATCCTACCTGCAATGCTATCAAGGTAAGAATAATCTTAATACCGGGAATAATAATACCGAAAAAACCAATCAACAGGCCAACAGCAACATGCTCATGAGAAATCAGCTCATTCATTGTTTCCATTAGGCTACGAGTGGATTCAAAAGCAGTAATAGAGCCTTCAAAATTAACTTCCCGCAACACCGATTGCAGCATGCTTTGCATAAAATTATTACTCTGCTGAATAGGCGGCAAGAATTCCTTTGTCGCAGTATCAAACAACTTCTGTTTACTAATATCAGCTGTAATCGTCATAAAAGGCTGAACAATACCTGGAATTAAAAAGGCAATAGACAGGATGAACAGGAAGGTTGAGAGGTATTTTTTCATAAATGATTAGGCATCTTTCATTAGGCAATTTACACTTGCATTTTATTATCCTCGTCATTCCCGAGTTGTACCCAGTCAAGCTGGGCACAAGCTTTATCGGGAATCTCTTCGTATACGCAAGATTTCTGCTAGAAGCATACAAGAATGACGATAACTTATTCTAAAAGTGTAAACTACTTTGGGTTCTATATGAAGGATGCCGGTTGTTTGCCTATGCTAGCACAACACTAATAATGAGTTGCTTAGCTTCGCGTATTTCCTGTGTGATTCTGTTTTTTTAGTCGAAAACATATGATACAGAAATAGGTGGGCTAGCCTTGAGTTTTTTCGATTTTGTCCCGTCTTAAGTTCGTAGCCTACATTTTTGTTAACTAAAATGCAGTGGCCGCTGTTAACATTAACCCGCCGGTAATACCAATTGTAACCGGATTAATATTACGAGTAACTGAATCAACAGCAGTTGTTGCTAACATTTGGAGTGTAGCTAACATCTTTTTTAGCAGTTGCCTAATGATACCAGCGGTAAAATCAGCAATTTCTACCGCTTTAATCCCAGCCCAAATTGCCGCATATTTCAAAAGTTGCCATAAAGCTTCTCCTATTTGTTTTAATTTATGTAACCCTTTATAAATAATTTCTGCTAATAAGTCTACAGCTGTCAACCCAAGAATTAAACTAGTACTGATAGCTTTTAACGCATGACTAAATAATTTGAATAGCAAAGACAGTGTGTTAACTGAAGCACGAGCAACCCACCCTGGATTCTCATTACCGCTTAATAATACACGTGACAATAACGCGCCTTCAAAATCTATTTGACTTTTTTTTCTTCTCACACCATCCCAGGTTAAGTTACCCACTGCCGCAATATATGCAGCCATATCATGGTTTGCCATACCCAGAAAATTAGGGCTCGGTAATGTCATATTATTGTTGTCACCCCGCGACGGTAATACATGCACATAGGGAAAAGGCGCAAGTAATGTTACTGGGTCCAAATCATGGGCTACTCGGTATATATTTTCTGGTTTAATTGCACCTTCTATTGCAGAATACGAACTAAACCAGCCGACACGAGGGCTTCCAAAAGTATAAAGTTTCACGTTGTTGTGGGCCTTTCCGAAATGTGCTGCAATTAAAGTAGCTACGGCACCACCTAAACTATGACCTACACAATGAATAACATCTGCATTTTGAATGAGGCTACTGTCACGTAAAATATTAGGTAAAATACTATCAAAAGTACGTTTAAAACCACTGTGAACCATTCCACAGTCACCAAACGAAGTACCCACTCCATTTAAATCTGTAATGATATCAGGAGCAACCATGCCACTCATTTCTGGTCGAGTCCCACGAGTTGCAATAATCACATGCTTCCTACCGTTACCTTCGTAAGCAGCGGTATAACCAAACCCAGAAGTAACTCCAAATCCAGTCTGAGCGGAATGAACATTAGTCAAATTAGAATTTTCTAGTTTAGTCCCCTTTAGTGTTGACGTTACATCATGATAGCTTTTACCTGCCGAAGCATCTCCAAGCACCTGAGTTGAAATATTATTGAAAGACTCTACTCCGGCAGTAGGTTCTTTCTTAATCCAGTCCTTTAATGTAAAGTAACTGTTTATTGCAACACGACTTGCTTCTTGTGGTGTCAGAACGTCATTATTAGGCATGATAAAACCCCTTATTATTTAATTTTTGTATATCTACAAAGAATGTAGTTGCTACTCTCTATTTTATTAATTTTGATAAATCCAATGATAAATAGCTTCGCTTAGGCTCTTGATGGCCACGAGAGTCCATTGTTTCCAGAAATATTTTATTACCTATAACTGTCCATTGCTCAATATTACCAATATCAATCCCGAGTTTAAGAATTTCTAAACCTCGAGGGTGCTCAGAATTAAATAACAGAAGATGGTTATAGTAGTTGTGATAAATTTCCGCAGATTCGCGCTTAGTATCACTATAATAAAGTACCAAAACAGAATCAGCATTTAATGCTTTATACTCCATGTATTTTTCATGATTTCGAGCGTTAGAATTGATATCTGCAATGTGAAATATACTTGTCTTATTAATATCAAAAATAAATAGAGCATACTTAGTGGTAGGGTCGTCATAACCCACAGCAATTAATACTTGATTGTTAGGTAGACAGGCAACATCAAGAATAAAGAAACTACTCCATTTATTCTGCCTAGGATGAAAGGTAGGTATATCAATTGGTAAAGTGGGCTTAAGCGTGGAGGCATCCAATGACCAAATATCAAAACGCCCTTCCTCAGGATTGTTAATCAGTGCTAATGGATTTTTGCCAGAAAGGCCGTCAACGACAAACGCCAGTTCTGGAGTTTCCACCCTATCAGTAGCTATAAATCGCGTAGCAGATGATTTTCCCTCATAGCGCATTTTTCGACAATGTGAACGGATTGCTATATCAGGGTTAATTTGTGGAAACTGAGTTTCTTGCGTCAACTCAGCCCCCACAAGTGGGCTTATGTTCGTTGGTGCTTTATTACTTTTACTAAAAAAAGAAAACATATTAAACTCTCCACTTTGAGCTTGGTTAACAATACTTAAATTAATTCCAATGGTCATTAAAATAACGACTAACCTAACGAGTAGCTTATTCACTTATAACTCCTGAAAAAACATATATCACTCTTGGGCAACGCGCTGAAAACGGGACACTATAGCAATACTTCCAGCAATTTTATTTTCAGAGCAGCGCACTCACTTTCCCGTATTCCGCAGACTCCATACGGGCTACACAAAGTTTCGGGTTTTATTAAATTCTGATTCCTAACTTTAGGATATAGAAATAGGCTAGCTAACCTTAATTTTTTCGATTTTGTCCCGCTTTAAGCACCTCCTTACACACAAGTATTAGGTTTAATATAAATCAATGAGTTACATGATTGTATTATTTTTATACAATTCTCTGTAACCCTTGATTTTACTGAATTCTTAAATTTCACCACATTTATGTA
>WTCN01000237.1 GCA_013138555.1 Methyloprofundus sp.
TGCTTGATGTCGGTTATGAGAAAAATGCGCTTAGCGAAGCAAAAAAACTAGGTATTCCTGTTATTGGTATCGTAGATACAAACAACTCACCTAAAGGCGTTGATTACATTATTCCTGGTAATGATGACTCAATTCGTGCGGTTAAGTTGTATGCTGAAAGTATTGCAACAGCAGTTCTAGAAGCAAAAGCAGCAAGATTAGATGTATCTGCTAAAGCAGATGAGTTTGTTGAAGAAGCTGCCGAATAAGGAATTACCAAGACTTTAACAGCGTGGCTGTTATTGTGTTTGTATTTTTGGACGCCTCCATCTGGGGGCGTTTTTATAGAATTAAAGAATTTAAGGGTTAGAAAGCATGAGTGTTAGTGCAGCAATGGTAAAAGAACTACGTCAAAGAACGGGTTCTGGCATGATGGAATGTAGAAAGGCATTAAGAGAATCTGAAGGCGACATGGATCTTGCCATTGAAAACATGCGTAAAGCAGGTTTGGCAAAAGCAGATAAAAAATCCAGCCGTATCGCAGCTGAAGGTCGTATCGCTGTAGCACAAAGTGCAGATACTAAAAATGCTGTTATTATTGATGTCAATTGTGAAACTGATTTTGTTGCTAAAGGTGATACCTTTAAAGAATTTGCAAATGCAATTGCAGCAGCAGTTTTAGCTTCAGATGTTAGTACGGTAGAGCAAGCTTATGAGCTTAAGCTGGCTGATGGCAAGACTATTGATGAAACGCGTCGTGGCTTGATTTCTAAATTAGGTGAAAACATCACTTTAAGACGCTTCCAGAAAGTGGCGACTGAAGGCGGAACCGGTTTTTACCTACATGGTGAAAAAATTGGTGTATTAGTTGATTTGGCAAAAGCAGATGCTGAGTTAGCAAAAGATGTGGCAATGCATATTGCTGCAAGTAAGCCACAGTGTGTTGCGGAAGCGGATGTTGCAGCTGAAACAATTGAGAAAGAAAAAGCGATTTTTGTTGCTCAGGCTGAAGAAAGTGGCAAGCCGGCAGCCATCATCGAAAAAATGATTGGTGGACGGATCAGGAAATTTCTAGCGGAGATTACGCTGGAAGGTCAGGCATTCATTAAAGATGATAAAGTGACTGTGGGTAAGCTGGTCAGTGGTAAAGATAATAAAGTACTCTCTTTTGTTCACCTTGAAGTAGGTGAAGGCATAGAGAAAGCTGAAGGGGATTTTGCTGCTGAGGTTATGGCGCAGGTTCGCGGCGACTAAGCTTGGTTTTAGGCCTTCGGTGCATGTATACGTCTGTATCGAAGGTTCTTAAATATTAGGCTGGAAAAAACAGGGAGGAGCTAGAGACTCAATAATAAATCAATGGATTACAATTTATTAAAGCACACGTAATACACGAAAATTAAATATTAGCCAGAATAGGAAACAGTTATGACTAAACTCATTTGCCAAAGAATTATGCTTAAATTAAGTGGCGAAGCGTTAATGAGCGAAAGCGGGGGAAATATAGATTCCGATATCGTCAAACGCTTGGCGACAGAGATCAAAGAATTATGTGATGCTGGCGTACAAGTTGGTTTAGTCATAGGTGGTGGAAATATATTACGTGGTTCAGAGCATGCGACAGAAGGCTTAAATCGTGTGACAGCAGATCAAATGGGGATGCTGGCCACGGTAATGAATGCCTTGGCAATGCAGGATTCTCTGGAATTTTTAGGTCAGCCCGTTCGAGTGATGAGTGCGTTACAAATTAATGAGGTTTGTGAGGATTATATTCGGCGCAGAGCGGTTAGGCATCTAGAAAAGGGGCGGGTGGTTATTTTTGCCGCAGGTACCGGAAATCCATTTTTTACCACGGATTCAGCAGCGAGCTTAAGAGCCATTGAGATTAATGCAGAACTGATGATTAAGGCGACAAAAGTGAAAGGCGTTTATTCTGCGGACCCTGAAAAAGTCGCAGATGCGACATTCTACCCAAAACTGACTTACGATGAAGCCTTAGATCAGCGTTTGAATGTGATGGATACGACGGCATTAGTATTATGCCGGGATAATAATCTGCCTATGCGGGTAATGAATATTTTTGAATCGGGCGCAGTGATGCGTTTAATGCAAGGCGAAGAGATAGGCTCTCTGATAGAGCGAGGATAATAATAATGATTAGTGATATTCAACAAGACGCATCTGCTAAAATGGACAAGAGCATTGAAGCGCTTAAAAAAGGATTTAAAAAAATAAGAACAGGGCGTGCTCACCCCAGTTTACTGGATCAGGTTGTTGTCTCCTATTACGGTGCTGACACACCTTTGTCTCAGGTTGCTAATGTTGCCGTTGATGATTCTAGAACGTTAGCAGTAACGCCTTGGGAAAAAAGCCTGATGCAGGCCATTGAAAAGGCAATTATGGCATCAGATTTAGGTTTAAATCCGGTGACCAATGGTAATGTGATTCGTGTTCCACTACCGATGCTAACAGAAGAACGTCGTCGTGACCTAGTTAAGGTTGTCAAGGCTGAGGCTGAAAATGGTCGTGTTTCAATTCGTAGCATTCGTCGTGATGCCAATTCAGAAATTAAAGAAGCATTAAAGGAAAAAATGATTTCTGAAGATGAGGCACGTGGTGGCGAAGATAAGGTACAGAAAATTACCGACCAATATATCAAACAGGTAGAAAAGCTTTTAGAGGAAAAAGAAGCTGATTTACTGTCTATATAAGGCGCAGCACTATGCAAGCTGAACAAGGAGAGGCGGATAAGTCGCACTACCCAAAGCATATTGCCATTATTATGGATGGCAATGGTCGTTGGGCACAGAAGCGTCATTTGCCGCGTATTATGGGGCATCCTGCCGGGGTTAAAGCCGTGAAACGGGTGGTTGAATTTTGTGCGGAGCAAGATATACAGGTATTAACCTTATTTGCTTTCAGCAGTGAGAACTGGCGTCGCCCAAAAGAAGAGGTCTCTAAGTTAATGAGCCTGTTTATGGCGACCATGCAAAAGGAAGTTAACCGCCTTGATAAGAATAATATTCGCTTACGGTTTATTGGTGAACGTGAAGAGTTTTCTGAGAAGTTACAACAGAAAATGGCAGAAAGTGAGCGACAAACTGAAAATAATACGGGTTTGACGCTTGTGATTGCCGCTAATTATGGTGGTCATAGGGATATGGCATTGGCGATGCAGTTTATAGCGCAACAAGTTAAAGATGGCAAAGTATCTCCTGAAGAAATAGATGAATCCATGCTTGCCAGTGCTTTATCTATGCCTGATTTACCATATCCTGATTTGTTTATCAGGTCAGGTGGAGAGAAACGAATCAGCAACTTTTTGTTATGGCAGCTGGCCTATGCGGAATTTCATTTTACCGAGAAACTATGGCCCGACTTTAATGCACAGACTATGCAGGATGCAATAGAAGACTTTCTTACCCGGGAACGGCGATTTGGACGTACTAGTGAACAGGTTCAAAGTCTGTCGAGCTAAATATTAGCTATGTTTTGCGGGAATGATAGTGATAGTGTGTGAACTTAGAAAGTGTTCAAACTTAATTTCCTGATTGCCCCTACAAAATATTAAACAGTTTCTTAGGGAGTGTTGTCTAGTATATTTAATGCCTAAAGCTTATTGTGCTTTCCTATATCCAGATAAGAGAGTTTCGTATTGAGCTGGAAGCCCCTTTTTATAACCCCTTTTAGATAAAATAATAAAAATATGTTACTTCAACGCGTTATTACAGCCTCAGTTTTGGCACCTTTGGTGGCACTGGCTATTTTCAAGTTACCACATGTATATTTCTCTCTTATCTGGGGTATTATTATGCTGGTTGCCGCTTGGGAATGGGCGAATCTGGCAAATGTTAAATCAGTATTAGCAAAAGTTGTATTTTTGCTTGTGATGTTGATACCTATGGTCATGCTACATTTTTGGACACAATTGCTGGAAGTTTTAGCGCAATTAGCAAACTGGCCAGACATCAGAACTTATTCCGGTGTTATTGAATTACTGATGATTCCTGCTGTACTCTTCTGGTTTTGGGTAATGTTCAGAATTCGTAAGTCAGGTGCTGAACTATTAGAGCTTAAGTTAAGTCAGTTTAAAAAATTATTGATTGGTGGCTTGGTGTTGTTCGCTGCATGGTTCTTTTTATCACGCCTGCTTGTGTTAGAAGCGCCTGCAATGACCATGTATTTATTCCTGCTTATCTGGGCAGCCGATATAGCGGCTTATTTTGCAGGTAAGAAATTTGGCATTACCAAGCTGGCGATTGACATCAGCCCGGGAAAAACTCTGGAAGGAATGTATGGGGCGCTCGCTGCAGCCGTAGTTATGGGCTTGATATTTACGCTTTCTTTTGGTTTCTCTATGCTCAGTATTATAGACTTTGTGTTGCTTTCTGTGATTACAGTACTGGTTTCTATCTATGGAGATTTATTTTTCAGTGCCGCAAAGCGTATTCGTGGCGTGAAAGACAGCGGTACGATTTTACCCGGTCATGGTGGTCTTCTGGATCGTCTGGATAGTGTGATTGCTGCAGTTCCGGTTTTTTATGCGGGTGTATGGTTTATAAGGTGGATGTACTCATGAAGGGCATATGTATATTAGGAGCAACTGGCTCCATCGGTGTAAGCACATTGGATGTGGTCAAGCGCCACGCAGATGAATATCGGGTGGTTGCCTTAACGGCAAATACCAATATTTATGCTTTATTTACCCAGTGCATGGAATTTAAGCCAGGCTATGCGGTGGTTGTTAATGAAGCAAAAGGGGAAGAATTTAAAGCCAAAATCGTAGGGACAGAAATTGCTGATATGACGGTTCTGGTGGGCGCAGAAGCACTTGTTACGGTGGCAACACTGGAGTCTATCGATTCAGTGATGGCAGCTATTGTCGGTGCTGCAGGTCTATTGTCTGCCTTGGCCGCTGCACAGGCAGGTAAAACAGTGCTACTTGCCAATAAAGAATCGCTGGTGATGTCCGGTGATATTTTTATGCAGGCGGTAAAAGATGCCGGTGCGGTATTATTACCGATAGATAGTGAACATAATGCTATTTTTCAATGTATGCCTGCAAATTATACTGCTGGGCATGACGCGCCTTCTGCAAGGCGTATTTTATTGACAGCATCGGGCGGTCCCTTTCGCACGACACCCATTAATGAGCTGGCAGATGTGACGGTTGATCAGGCCGTTGCGCATCCTAAATGGGATATGGGGCGAAAAATTTCTGTCGATTCTGCTACCATGATGAATAAAGGCTTGGAACTTATTGAAGCCTGCTTACTATTCAATATGCAGCCCGATCAAATTCAGGTCGTTATTCACCCGCAAAGCATTATTCACTCCATGGTCGATTATGTCGACGGCAGTGTGTTAGCGCAAATGGGTAATCCAGATATGCGTATCCCGATTGCTCATGCGATGGCTTGGCCCGAGCGATTTGATTCAGGGGTTGCGCCATTAGATATTTTTGGGGTGCAACACATGGATTTTGAACCTGCAAATTTAAAACGTTTTCCTTGTTTGCGCTTAGCAATGGAAGCGATTAAGGCGGGCGGTATTATGCCGACTGTTTTAAATGCCGCCAATGAAATTGCTGTGGAAGCCTTTTTGAATGAGCAAATACGTTTTACCGATATTCCTGTAGTGATTGAGCAAAGTATGGGGAAATTCAGCGCGACACAGGCGGATACTCTGGAACATATTCTTGAGGCAGATGAGCAAGCACGTGCTCAGGCACATCAAGTCATTGAAAGATTAGTCGCTTAATGGATACCTTGCACACGCTGTTTTATTTTATGGTTGCCATTGGTTTACTGGTTGCCATTCATGAGTTCGGTCACTTTTGGGTAGCGAGAAAAACCGGGGTCAAGGTACTGCGCTTTTCCATCGGATTTGGCAAGGTTATCTGGAAATATCAGCGAGACAGTGCTTCGACTGAGTATGTCTTATCGCTTATTCCCTTAGGTGGTTATGTCAAAATGGTTGATGAGCGTGAGGGGGATGTGTCTAGTGAAGATTTACCCTATGCATTTACGCAAAAATCCTTATGGGCAAGGACAGCTATCGTTGCAGCAGGTCCGGTTTTTAATTTAATGTTAGCGGTCATTCTCTACTGGGTCGTTTTTATGTTAGGTGAAACAGGAATGCGGCCTATTGTTGGGACCGTTGAACCGAGCACTTTAGCGGCGCAAGCGGGCTTTGTCGAAGGGGAAGAAATTGTTGCAGTTAATAATATAACAACAGTGACCTGGCGAGATACCATGGAAACCTTGCTGGCTGCTATCGTAGATGCTGAAGAAGGCGTGCCGGTAGAGGTAAAAACAGAAGATGGGGCTTTGCTTACCCATATACTGGTTATTCCTTTAGCAGTAAGTCAGAATCCTGAACGGCTATTTAAAGAGCTGGGCTTAAAAGCATGGCAACCTGTTATTCCGCCAGTAGTGGGCAAAGTTATTGAAAATAGTGCCGCTGCAAAGGCAGGTCTACAGGTAGGAGACTTGATTCTTAGTGCTGACGGTATTGAATATAGCGACTGGATAGCCTGGGTCAAGTATGTTCAAAGTCATGCAGGAAAAATGCTAACAGTGCAAATAGAGCGTGATGGCCAGTTTATTGCAATTCAATTAACGCCAGACAGTGTTATTGAAAATGAGCAGATAATAGGCAAGATTGGTGTCGGTGTTCAGGTTCCTGAAGGTTTACGTGAATCATTAATGGTAGAGCATTCTTTAGCGCCTATTGATGCACTAGCCGCTGCATTTGAGCGTACCTGGTATTATTCAGGCGCAACCTTAAAGATGATGGGGCAGATGTTTGTGGGTAAGGCTTCAGTTGAAAACCTGAGTGGTCCCATTAGTATTGCCCAATATGCTGGAAAATCGGCTGAAATGGGTCTGGTGTCATTTTTAAAATTTCTGGCTATCGTGAGTGTCAGTCTGGGAGTGTTAAATTTACTACCCATTCCGGTTTTAGATGGTGGACATTTACTGATGTTTGCCATTGAAGCCATAAAAGGCAGTCCAGTTGCTGAAAATATACAGATCGTTTTTCAGCAAATAGGGATGACAGCATTGTTAGCATTGATGGCTTTGGCAATGTTTGTGGATATAGGGCGTTTATTTCAATAACGAACATACTAGGTATTGTTCTTAAATTCTATGGATTAGTTATGAGAAAATTTATACAGACTTTATTAGTGGGTAGCTTATTTTTATCACCTTTGGCAAATGCAGAGGTGGATAAAAATGCATTGAAAAAACTATTGTCGGAAAGGATGCCTTCACTGACTGTCGAAAATATCAATCCCTCAGAAATAAAAGGCCTGTATGAGGTGATGGTCGGTGCAAATATCTTCTATGTTTCTGAAGATGGAAGATATCTTATTCAAGGGCGTATGTTTGATTTGGTGGCTAAAAAAGATTTAACCGAAGAAAAACTGGCTGTTGCTAAAGCAGCATTGATTAATGGTGTTGCTAAAGATGAAATGATTATTTTTAAAGCACCGATACAGAAATATGTGATCAATATCTTTACCGATATAGATTGTGGTTATTGTCGTAAGTTACATGCTGAAATCGATCAATACCTGGCTGAGGGTATTACTGTGCAATATCTGTTTTTTCCTAGAGCAGGTAAGGATTCAGAGTCCTATAAAAAAGCAGTTTCTGTCTGGTGCGCAGATGATAAAAATGCAGCATTAACCGCTGCTAAATCTAACTCAAATTCATTGGCGACAAAAACCTGTAAAAACCCGGTTGATGCGCATATGGCTTTAGGTGATGAGCTGGGGGTACGCGGTACGCCGATGATGATAACGTCTAAAGGAACCGTTTATCCTGGCTATATGCCGGCCAAAAAACTGGCAGAAGCACTCCGCCAGGATAAATAGATAATATAAATATAGCCTGTATTACGCAGGATTTATATGGGCTACGGCCTGTGTTCTGATTTTTTAGTAGACATAATCGTACTACATAGAGCAAAACACAAAGTATAATACTTAAATAATAATTGAATTGGAGAAATGATATGACTGATAACTGGATTGCACCCTCTATCCTTTCTGCGGATTTCGCAAAACTAGGCGAAGAAGTAGATAATGTTTTAGCCTCTGGCGCAGATGTTGTGCATTTTGACGTAATGGATAATCACTTTGTCCCTAATTTAACGATTGGACCTTTGGTTTGTGACGCTCTTAGAAATCATGGTGTTACAGCCCCTATTGATGTCCATCTAATGATTGAGCCTGTTGACCGTATTATTCCTGACTTTGCAAAAGCAGGCGCAAGTATCATTACTTTTCATCCTGAAGCAACGACACATATTGATAGATCTTTGCAAATGGTGCGTGATCTGGGTTGTAAATCAGGTCTGGTATTTAACCCGGCTACGCCATTACATTTTCTTGACTATGTAATGGATAAAGTAGATATTATTTTATTAATGTCAGTTAACCCAGGATACGGTGGTCAGTCATTTATTCCGGCAACTTTAGATAAGTTACGAGAAGCAAGAAAAAGAATTGATGACAGCGGCTACGATATTCGCCTGGAAATTGATGGCGGTGTAAAAGTCGATAATATCCGTGAAATTAAAGCAGCAGGAGCAGATATGTTTGTTGCAGGTTCTGCTATTTTTAGCCAGCCTGATTATAAAACTGTTATTGACGAAATGCGCGCTGAATTAGCAAAAGCTTAATTTGGTAAGA
>WTCN01000318.1 GCA_013138555.1 Methyloprofundus sp.
TCCTCATGGCTTCCCCAGGGTAAAATAGCCGCCGTATGGTCAATAGAAGGATGCGATAGCCAGCTTTTAGCACTGCTAACAAAACGTCCCTGAGTTTTTGCGCTTAAACTACGTGCTGCCTCGCCAATAACCGCTGATTCACCAGAAGGAGAAAAGGCAAGGTCTGCTTTTGAAAGTTCGCCAACGGCTGGGTGATAACGTACCGAAGGCAATAAGGAACGACTGGCGACCTCACCTGGTGCGACTAATTGTTCTATCTCAAAAATCTGGATAGCTGCATTTTTTTGCTGGGCTTTTGCGTAGGCGACAACGGTATGTGTGGTACCTAAGTCTATGCCGATATGGTATTGTGCTGATTTCTTGTTCAAGCTATTTTCTCGTTTGTAAGATCTGCATGGGCAGGCGTTCTGTGTTGTACTATAAATCTGTTAGCCAGAGTCTTGATGCCTTAAGAAAACATTTCTTCTAATGATCGAGCTGTTAAGATGAGTTCAACCCAGCGGTCTAACTGCTTTTTATCGGCTGAGTTGACTTGCTGTTCAATCTCAATAGGAAGCGTGCCAAATTTTAGATTAAGCTGCTTTAGTAAGGTATTAGCTTCCCCGCGGGCTTCTCCTAGGGCTTCTCCCCTAGCTTCTCCTCGGGCTTCTCCACGGAGCTCTCCTTCATGAATCCATTGCGGTATACGGTCTGCTAACATGGTTTTTATCTCCACTAAATCATTGACTTTAGGTGTTTGTTGGTCTGGCTCATCTGAAGGGAGTAAAACGCGATTAAGCCAGATGCTAAAACTTCGCCTTAACCGGGTTTGTTCAGGTGTTGATAGCCATTCTATCAGTTTACTAAGAACTTCGAAAATATCATCATCAGAACTTGAGTTTTCTAGTTGAAAGATTGCTGCTACCAGGTTTTTCAATGGGCTAAGTTCGTTAGGGTCATAACTACCTTCATCAAGTATGAGATATTTGAGTGACGGTAGGTATTGTTCTAAACCACCTGGCAGTTTGACAATCAAGTCTTTTAATTCAGTTGCGGCATTCCAGCGTTTTTTTCCGTTGTAAAGTACAACAGGAAAAACGGGAGGGAGTAGCTTGTCTGGAGGCAGTTGCCTGGATTTAATTAAATCTTGATAAAGTAAGCCCACATATGTCAGAAGTCTGACAGCCATGTGTTTATCGATTGTTGATTGGAATTCAATTAATAGATAGACATAAATCCAGCTTTGTTGATATTTGACTCGCCAAATGACATCATCTTCACGAGCACGTAAGTCATCGGTGACATAGCTACCAGAGACTTTTTCCAGTGTGTCGAAATCCAGCTCATTAACCCATGCTTCATGAACAAAACCTTGCAGTAAGTCAATGATTATTTCAGGCTCTGAAAAGAGTAATTTATAGGAATGATCGTGGTCTTTTTTCATAGCTAGGGAGTTATAAGGTAGTACAGCCAGTCCCTTAAAAGGGCCAGCTGTGCTACGGTTATTATTGATTTTTTAAAGGATTAGTCTTCCCCTGCCCGTACATCAAATTCAATTTTCCAGCGCTGATCATCTACGTTAGAAATGGCATGTAATTCCAGCGTTCCTATTTCAGAAACAGCAGCGGATAAATGCACGGGTACAATTTCACCGGCTTGCCGACCTTCTTCGGATAAGGTGATTTCAATTTCATCTAACTCTTCCAGCTCATCGTCCGCCCAATAATCCAGGCGTGTGCCGACAATATCTTCTCGACGTGTTTTAGAAGCAAAGAAACGGAAGCGTACAGGCTCCCCGACAATTAAACCAAATTCATCATTAGGCATTTCTTCCTCGGTGCCTTCTTCCATCCCAAAGGGCGCAATACACAGCGCTTCAATTTCGGGCGGCATACCTGGAACAGCTGGCATGGAACTTTCTACACCGACAAAATAAGAAGCGGCAGTACCGCCTTTAATACGCACGCCTTTACCTTTACGTGCAAAACCATAATAGGCGGCACCCCGTGCAACAGCGAGATCTAAATCCAGCCCGGTTAATAAGCGTGCTTCAGGTGCGTCCTCTTTTTCTAGCCAGGAATTCAGCACACGCATCAGTTGATCGGCAAAACGTGAGGCTTTTAATACGCCGCCATTAAATAATACCGCTGTAGGATGAATAAAGCTGGCATCATCAGGCAGAGAAATATCATCTAGATCATCAATCGCATTGAGCTGGCGTGTCAAGAAAGCGGCAAGGTGGCGTGTAATCGCTGCATCTTGCGCATAAGGCAAACCTGTCGCTCTTAAACCCGAACGAGCGCGGCTAACAGGGTGTTCGCTGCTATCAACTTCAGGTAGAAAGCCCTGCAGTAACGCAGTATTGACTTCATCGCGCGTTAGCTCGGTGCGTAAAGTTCCACCGATAAGTGAAGAGCCACGGTTAGCAATAACAATAGGGATGTTATCGGCATCCTCGTCATCACCAAGAATCTTTTCTTTAGCACTGCGACAAGCATGGGTCAGTGCCTGAATTTGCCAGGGTTCAAGGCGTTTGGCTCCTTCTTTTTCCAGCTTGGCTTTAAGCGTATAGGCTAAAGCTAGATCCATATTGTCACCCCCTAAAAGGATGTGGTCACCGACCGCAATACGGGTTAAACCGAGGTTACCTTCTTCCTGAGTCACAGCAATTAAAGATAAATCAGTCGTTCCTCCACCGACATCAATGACCAGAATAATATCACCTACACTGGCGTGATTACGCCAGTCACCATCACTTTTTTCAATCCAGCTATACAATGCGGCTTGTGGCTCTTCTAATAGAATCGCATGTTCCATGCCGACGCTATGAGCAGCTTCAGCCGTTAATTCACGTGCAGCCGGGTCAAATGAAGCAGGAACGGTTAAAGTGATATCCTGATCAGCAATAGGATCATGAGGGTATTGTTTATTCCATGCGGCGCATAAATGTTCTAAATAGGCTTTGCTGGCCTGGAAAGGTGAAACACGCTCAACCTCTTCCGGTGCTTCGTTGGGTAAAATAGCGGCTTTACAATCAACTCCTGAATGGCACAGCCAGCTTTTTGCACTAGAGACTAAGCGTATGGGGGTTTTAGAGCCTAAATTACGTGCTATTTCCCCAACGAGATATTCGGGTTCAGCTGTCCAGGGTAAAACCTTCTCATCATCACTCATTTCAGCTTCATGAGCCTGATATAAGAAAGAGGGTAGCTGTGCTTTATCTTCAATAACTCCCGGTGCTGTCAATTGTGGAATATCCAGAACTTGCTGAATGACTTCGTCTGCATCAGGGTCTGAAATATCAACATAGGATAAAACACAGTGTGTTGTTCCTAAATCAATGCCTATTGAATAACGAGGCCCGTCGATAGGCTCAGGAATAACCGCTTGTTCAGTCGTTTCAGTGTCACTGTCGTCTTCGTCAGTTTCATCAAAATCTACATCGGCTGGTGCTTCGTCTACACTGACATCTGCAGCGGATATTTCATCATCCGCCTGCGTATCCCAGTCATTGTTTTCAGCAGTCTCCTGATTTTCATCACTATTTTCTGAATCCTGGTCTATCTCTTCGTTATCATCGTTTTCTGATAACTTTTTCATACCGCTAAATAAACCTTTCATAGTTCGACCTCCGCTGCTGCAATAATGTTGGCATTATGACCTGCCGTTAATTTAGGTAATTTAATATCCGTTACTTGCCAGCCTTTATGGACTAAAGTGCCAGAAAAAGGTGCTTCACCGATAATATTACCTATTAAGCGTACTTCTGATGCGTTAAAGCCTTTCTTTAGCGTGATTTTAGAACCCTCTTGCTCAGTACGTACGGGTGTTAAACTGAAATGCTCATTAATGGCTTTATTACATCCTGCATGTACTACACGTACTGCAGCACCGACATCTGCATCTGCGTAGTTATTGATATCCTCTTGTAGAAAATCAATCAAACGTGCTTCTGTTTGTAGTAGGCTTAACAGCTGTAATGCTGCATCTGGTGTTGCTTCTTTTAAAATAATGGGCTCAGGTGCGGGTTGGTGAATGATTTTTTCGACTTCGATGATTTTTTCAACTTCAACAATTTTCTCAACAACTTTAACTTCAGGCTCGCGCTTGGGGATTTGTGTTGAAATGGCTTGCTCTTTATTGTCAGGTTTTACTTGCGCCGGTTTTTTTGAACGGCGCATCAAGCCAATTAACATGGCAAATAAAAGGATAATAATGGTGAGTGCTAAGCCAAAGACAGTGGCTGCCAGATAGGCATGGATAGCATCAAAGGTGGTTGGAACCAGCTCCAGATCTATTTTGAACTGGGTGTTATTCATAGGTATTTCTATCATAATATTGAGCTTATTTTTAACGCAAAAATTCGTTTAACCAGTAGTGTGGGGAAAGTCATGTATTTACTGCTTAAGGTGGGGACTATCTGCCTTATATGCAAGTATTATTGAGGGGCAGGAGACTGTTGACGGACTTGTTGAGTTGCACCTGCTTTTCGTGAGGCCTCTGCAAACATAAGTGACTGTAATATTTTGCGCGTCATATCAATGCGTGTTTTTTTCAGGAAACGATCAATGATAATTTCTGGAACACCCTCGCTGCTAAAGGTTGTTCTAATTTTTGCTAAAGTAGGTTCGCATTGCTTTATCACGGCATCGGTAGCAACACGGGAGTCCATTTTTTGATAACCTTGTTTTTGAGCTTCTTTATAAACACACTGCTTATAATTGTATTTGTCTTCTTGAACTTGCTTAATGGTTGTTTCAGATAGGGCAGAGCCATTCCATTCCTGAGTTGAAGGCTTTGAGGTATCTGCTGCTTGTTGTGTTATTTGCGGTACTTTCGTCTGTGCCGTAGTGTCAGTTTTATCATTAGAACAAGCCTGCAAAAATAAGGCTGTTAAGATAAAAAATAGATATTTTTTCATTGCATCTTAATCTGTAAAGTGAATCAGAATGGTTGATTTTACGCGAATGCAAGGAAATGGACAATTACCTAAGGGGTCTGTTGGTGATTTTTCTTGTTTAGAGGGTGGTATGGTATGCTAGCTTACTTTTTATGAGGTTGCTAAGGTGTTTGAGTATATTGGGCTAGCTGTTGAGGTGAGTTTTTTAGTGCGCCTTTATTTTTCTTAAATTTCCGTTATTTAGGTATGTTGCTATGTATAGGTATTTAACTGTATTGATGATATTATTTTTGCTTTCCTGTACAAATAAAAATAGAGCAGCGCCGATAAAGTTTGTGAACCATTCGATTTCTGCACAGGATGCAGAGCTTATCTTCTCAGTCGATAGTAGCGATTGTTTTAATAAAATCACCAGAGATAGGCCGATTGTGTATGAAGACTGTGCGGGGTATGGTTTTAATCCGGCCATGGAAAAAAATTGTTTACGTGAAAATAAAACGCGCTTAAGTTCGTATAAAAAACAGCGGGAGAAACTATATAGGCGTTGCCTGAAAAAAAAGGGCTGGGAAGAAAGCGTTCCCGTAAAAATGAGTGGCTCAATAGAAATAATGGAAAGGGCGGCCCCTGTTTATCCTGCCGAAGCGCGTGCTTTATGTCTTGAAGGCAAAGTTAAACTGGGTTTTGTTATTGCACAAGACGGGAGTGTTAAAGACATCAGGATTTTTAGCGCCAAGCCAGAGGGGGTGTTTGATAGAGCTGCAATAGAGGCAGTTTCAAAATGGCGCTTTAAACCCGTGATGGTTGATGGCAAATTAGTGGAACAAAGTGTGGCTCAGGAACTCCAGTTTGTACCCGATATGGAATGTACTCAAGAAGTTGAAGCTTTAGTTAAGTAAAGTAGAAAATTACATATGCATCACATAGATAGTTCACAGATTTTTAATTGTTTATTCCCCTTATGACACAAAATAGTTTTTACTGGCATGACTATGAAACCTTTGGTGTAGATCCCCAGCGCGATAGAGCGGTACAGTTTGCGGGTATTCGAACGGACTTCGATTTTAATATCATCGGTGAGCCGCTAGTGCTTTACTGCAAGCCAGCTGATGATAACCTGCCTCAGCCTGAAGCTTGTTGCGTAACAGGTATTGCGCCGCAATTAGCACTGGAAAAAGGTATTTGTGAGGCTGAGTTTACTGCTTTAATTCATGCACAAATGATACAAGAGAATACTTGTACTTTAGGGTATAACAACTTGCGTTTTGATGATGAAGTGACACGTAATCTTTTATACCGAAACTTTTATGATCCTTATGAACGTGAATGGAAAAATGGCAACTCACGCTGGGATTTGATCGATTTAATTCGTACAGTGCATGCTTTACGTCCTGAAGGAATTCAATGGCCTGTTGATGCTGAGGGGAGAATCAGTTTCCGTCTGGAGAAGTTGACTGCCGAAAATGGTATTGAGCATGCTGATGCACATGATGCACTTTCTGATGTGCATGCAACCATCGCGTTAGCTAGGTTGATTAAACAGGCGCAACCCAGATTGTTTCAGTTTTTTTTGCAAAACCGGGGCAAGCATCAGCTTAAACAGTTATTACAGTTGGGCAGTTATACTCCTGTTGTGCATGTTTCAGGCATGTATGGCGTTGAAAAACAATATCTGGCACTCGTTGTTCCGCTTTGTCAGCATCCAGGTAATAGCAATGGTATCGTTGTTTATGATTTATCGGTTAATCCGGAAGTTATGCTTGGTTTGTCAGTTGAAGAAATTCAGCAGCGAATTTTTACGCCAAAAGCAGATTTACCCGAAGGCATAGCACGCATTCCTTTAAAAACCATTCATATTAATAAGTGCCCCATTGTTGCACCAGCTAAAGTGTTACGTGCCAACGATGCGGAACGGTTGAATATTGATATTGATCAATGCCATTTACACCGTGATTTAATTCAGCAGTCACCTGATTTAAGCGCGAAGCTTACGCGTGTTTTTAGTGCCAATAAGTTTGCTTCTGACTCGGATTCTGACCCTGATTTAATGATTTATAGCGGGGGGTTTTTCTCGCCTGATGATCGGAGATTCATCAATAAAATTCGTGACTTGAAACCCGAAGCATTGGCTGATTTTGAGCTGCAGGCAAAAGATTTAAGGCTTAAGCCGATGTTATTCCGGTATCGCGCAAGAAATTTCCCTGAAACACTTAATGCACAAGAAAAATTACAATGGCAGGCATTTTGTGCAGAACGCTTAAGTGATAAAAATAAGCATGGTTTTCTTGGTTTTACCGCGTATAGACAAAAAATTTCCGAGTTAAGGCAGCAAGAAGGGGTGGATAGCCAGTTACTTGATAACTTAGAGCAGTATGCGGATGATTTGCAAGATAGGCATGCGCTTGTTTAATTGATGAAGTTATTGGATTGAAAGTTTACATTATCAAGGTTAATAACAGTGAGTTTTTTGGTTTTTCTGAACTATATACAGGTACAGGTATTCAATTCTTTGTGCTATTCTTTAGCCTGCAAGGTGCTCCGTCTTAAGTGGTAGCCTAAATTTTTAAATAAAATAACGATCAAATTTATCTATTATGAGTCAACCAAAACTGCTAGTGTATTGTTCTTTGTTTCCTAGTAAAAAGCGCCCTAATGCAGGTGTTTTTATTCGGGAAAGAATGTTTCGTGTGGGGCAGCAGTTACCTATTGTTGTAGTTTCACCCGTCCCCTGGTTTCCACTACAGGGGCTTATTCGTTATTGGAAGCCTCATTTTAGGCCGCAGCCAGATAAGTTTGAGATTCAGCAAGGCGTGCAGGTTTATTTTCCCCGGTTTTTATCAATTCCAGGGCTGTTTAAATCTTTGGATGGCTTTTTTATGGCTTTAGGGAGTTTATCGACCTTAATAAAGCTTAAAAAAGAGTTTAATATGATTGATGCACACTTCGCCTATCCAGATGGGTATGCGGCAACTATACTAGGAAAATGGTTTAAGGTGCCGGTGAGTATTACCTTGCGTGGCACTGAGGTTCCTTTGGCGAAAATGCCGGGACGTAAAATAAGAATGATGCAAGCGATCAGCCGTGCAACAGCGATCTTTTCTGTTGCTGATTCTCTTAAACAGCATGTGATTGCTTTAGGTGCAGATGCGCATAAAATCCGTGTTGTGGGTAATGGTGTTGATATTAATAAATTTTATCCATTGGATAAGGGGCAGGAAAGAAGCGAGTTAAATATTCCTGCTGATGCTAAGGTCCTGATTTCAGTGGGGGCACTCGTTGAGCGCAAAGGGTTTCATCGAGTCATAGAAGTATTGCCTGAATTAATAAAGCAATATCCGCAGATAATTTATCTGGTTGTTGGGGGAGAGAGCCCCGAGGG
Source organism: Methyloprofundus sp. (assembly GCA_013138555.1). Lineage (GTDB taxonomy): Bacteria > Pseudomonadota > Gammaproteobacteria > Methylococcales > Methylomonadaceae > Methyloprofundus. The sequence goes on from WTCN01000318.1 coordinate 8,256, forward strand.
CAATATAAGAGATAAATTAGAACAGCAGGTTAAAACGCTAAAGCTTGAGAAGCATGTGCGTTTTTTAGGGGCGTTAAGTTCAGAACAGCTTAAAAAACCGTTATCCGCTGCGGATATATTTGTTCTATCGACTGCGAATGAAGGCTGGGCAAATGTGTTTTTAGAGGCACTGGCATGCGGGCTTCCTGTGGTCACGACAGATGTAGGGGGGAATAAGGAGGTGATTAGTCACGATGATTTAGGTATCATTGTGCCCTTTGCTGATAGGCAGGCTTTAGCGAATGCTTTACTGCAAGCTTTAGACAATACCTGGAATCCGGAAAAAATTATTCGCTATGCACAAGATAATGCATGGGATACCCGGGTAGAAATCCTGGTGGGTGAATTTGAAAAGATAGTGAATTAAGTTAATTAGACTAATTCTACTGAAAAAATTAAAGGATGTATGATGACATTACTGGCGGGCTGGGTAGAAACAACAATAACAGCTAAGGATGCAGAGCGATTATTACAAAGACATATTGCTCAGGCACCGACATTTACGCAAAAAGGGCTAAGCATAGAAAGTTCGGCATTTTACGCATTAGCGGCTGAGCAAGATAAAATACACCTTGAGCATGATATATTATTGCTTAATGCGGGGAATGTGGGACTTAGCCTGGCAGCTGAAAAGCTTATTGAAAAATACCAGCAAAAGGGTGAGAACTTCTTAGAGTCAAGCCCGACTGAACAGGCACTTGTCATTATTGATCAGGCGCAGAAAAAACTGATTTTAGCGACAGATCCGATTGGTTTAACGCAGTTATATTATGCAGTGACAGCTAAAGGCTTTGTTTTTGGAACGAGTGCAGATGATATTATTGCGCACCCTGAAGTGAAAGCAGATGTTTCTGCGCAATCTGTCTATGATTATGTCTATTATCATCACTGCCCTAGTCCGCATACTATTTATGAGCAGGTTAAAAAACTGGAAGGTGGGCAGGTTTTGGTCTATCAGGATGGTAAGGTAGATCTAAAAAATTACTGGTCGCCAGACTTTCAGGAAACAATGCCTGCTTCTGTTTCAGAGATGGGAAAGGAATTACAGCAGAAGTTAATCAATTCTGTCGCACGTTTATCTGAGGGAGACGCTGTTACGGGGGCTTTTTTAAGTGGGGGGCTTGATAGCTCTAGTGTTGCAGGTGCACTGGCACAGGTTTACCCAGATAAAGCGAAAACATTCTCTATGGGATTTCCGGTAGAAGGCTATGATGAAATTGAATATGCCAATATCGCCGTTAAGCAATTTAATACCCGGCAACATGAATATTATTTAACACCGGAAGATACGGTTAATGCGATTCCTGATATTGCTGCCTATTATGACGAACCCTTTGGTAATTCCTCTGCATTGGCCGCCTATTATTGCGCGAAAGTAGCGCAGGAGAATGGTATTAGTGTGATGTTAGGGGGAGATGGTGGCGATGAGATTTTTGCAGGTAATGAGCGCTATGCTCAGCAACTTGTTTTTGATTATTATCGACAAGTACCCGGTGTGATTAGTCAAGGGATGGAAGGCGTGCTTAATCATTTACCGGGTGTATTAGCTAAGCAAAAACTGTTTTTTAAAGCAAAGCGTTATATTGATCAGGCTAAAGTGCCTTTGCCTGATCGTTTGCAAGATTATAACTTTCTGCACCGACATGCGGGTGAAGACATATTTCAAGCTGATTTCTTGCAACAAATTAATTCAGCAAGGCCACTGGAATTATTAAGAGAAAGTTATCACAGGCCAGAGCAGGCAAGCACTTTAAACCGTATGTTATATATGGATTGGAAAACAACCTTGCATGATAACGATCTTGTCAAAGTCAATAAAATGTGTGAAATGGCGGGTGTTACGGTTAGATATCCGTTATTAAGTCAGGAAATTATCGACTTATCATGCCGGATT
>WTCN01000006.1 GCA_013138555.1 Methyloprofundus sp.
TCAATGACCTCTTGCTTGGCAATGCGAATTTGATTGCGTTTCAGTACCTGAGGGACTGGCACCAGCATGGCAAAATCCTTGACCTCTCCCTGATAATCATTCGCCATAGTAATCACTGTGGTTTCATCTTTACGTGCCATCACCACTTTGGATGATTTGTTATAAAGCTGACTGTCCACACGAGCCATATAAAAACCACAAAATGCCTGGCTAATACTCGGCACAGTAAAAGCCATGGCAATGAAAAATAGTTGAAACCATTGTCTGTTCTGCATATAAAGCTCCTTTGTTAAATAATCATTTTCCAATGCTGGATGTAAATACTGGCCATTGGTACTTTTCTGATGGCAGAACAATATCAAGCAGTGGTGTCAGTGGTGCACATATAATTAACGCATACATCAAACCAACGGGGTTAAAACAATAAAATTGAATATAGACTGCCAATACAGCAACCGTTGCAGCAAATATAAATCGGCCAAGACGGCTGTTGGGAATTGTTTTAGGATCCGAAATCATAAAGAAAGCAAACAGTAAAAAAACCACCGTTTTGCATATTATGGACTGAAATACTAAAAGGGTCTCCCAACCAATATGCCCGGCTGAATAGCACCCCAGCGTAACAAGCTATAAAAGCCAAAGTAATATCCATACTATTGCTACGCGTTAATACCAATAGAGCAAGCGAAGCACTGGCAAACAGAAAAAACAGCGTTGCCCCCCATTGCCCAGGTGATACCCAAACAGAAGAAGTCAGTAACATGACAACCAGAGCAAAGTTAGTCGGATTAAAAATATGCTTTCCGCGCCAACGTATTATAAATTTACTGCTGATGGCTAATATGGCAGCACAAGCGGCAAGCAAGAGTGAATCTGTGCGTAACAACAAACACAAAGAAAGGGATGAAATAAGTGCACTTTTTGGATCAAACTCAGCTAAGCGATAAACTTTACTAAAAAAATATTGAGTGATTTGGGCACACATTAAAATTGACATGACACTCAAGGGTTTCAGTGAAAAATCAAGAAACCACTCGCCATAAAGTAATCCAGTTCCCAATATGGCAATTTGATAGTAGCGTGGATCGATAATTTTCATAACCTCTGATTAACTCCGAACAATAGCATGCACTGTTTTTATTTTTTTGCATGGTTATTTATAGTTTTTGTGTCCTTAAAAATTATAAACGCAAGAAAATAAAAAAGGGGTTAAATATTGTTAAACTTTATTTTGGCTTTATATAGTTCGCTTAGGAATGGGCCCGAAATAATTTAGGCAACTTCAAGCATATTATTGAGCGCAGCCCGCAAGCAGACATAAACCGCTCGGTACTGTTTACTCCTGCTTTATGTAGCGGTTGGGATGAGGTCATCATTGGGCAGGCATTGAACCTAAAAACATAAAACAAGGGGTCTACTATAGAATTATTATTTTGAAAAAATCAAGGGCTCAGCTGGCTTACCCCCCCTCATGCACCACTTAGCCCCCAGATCGCACCAAAATAGTGCAACAAAATCCAATATTTTTCAACAAATAGGCTTAAAAGTACTCTTCCTTTTAAAAAACGGCATCCTGACAAAGCAGCAAACTTTAGCCTACGAGTGCCCTTCCCATGTACATTACTATCTAAAATTGTTATCACCTGAATATCAGCTACATTTAGCGCGAAAACTTAAAAATAATACAATGCAATGTCTTAATTCATGGCACACTATATGCTTATCATCTAAATAATGATTTATGCATCAATAGAGGACAGCATGAGTAAAAAACAAACCTTAGTTGTTATCGGTAACGGCATGGTAGGGCATAACTTCCTGGAAAACCTTATCGCTAGTGATATTAGGCACAATTACGAGATTGTGACTTTCTGTGAGGAAAAACGAGCCGCATACGACCGGGTACATTTAACTGAATACTTCTCAGGAAAAACGGCAGAAGATCTGTCGATGGTGACGGAAGGTTTTTTTGAAGATAACAATATAAAAATTCACCTAGGCGATAAAGCCGTTGCTATTGATAAAACCCATAAGTTTGTCACTTCGGCGAAAGGCGTTGAAATCCGTTATGACAAATTGGTTTTAGCAACCGGCTCCTATCCGTTTGTTCCACCTGTGCAAGGAAATGACCGTGAAAACTGCTTTGTTTATCGCACCATTGAAGATTTAGAAGCACTGACAGCCGCCGCTAAAGATGCCAAAGTGGGTGCCGTTGTCGGGGGGGGCTTATTGGGTCTGGAGGCAGCCAAGGCACTCAAGGACTTAAACCTTAAAACCAATGTTATCCAGTTTTCCCCACGCCTAATGTCAGCACAGCTGGATGCCGGTGGTGCGCAAATGCTGGCTGATAAAATTGAAGCACTGGATATTTCGGTATTGCCCAGCAAAAACACCCAGAAAATTGTCGATGGTACAGAATGCAAACACAAAATGCTGTTTGCCGATGGCACTGAGCTGGAAACAGATATTATTTTATTTTCCACCGGTATCCGCCCGCGTGATGAAATCGCACGTAGCAGCGGTATTGAGGTCGGTTCTCGTGGTGGGATTGTCATTGACGATCAATGTAAAACATCCGACCCTGATATTTATGCGATTGGCGAATGTGCGGTATGGAATGAGCAAACCTACGGCCTAGTAGCACCTGGCTATCAAATGGCACGTACTGTCGTCGCTGATTTAGAGGGGCAGCAAGCAAGTTTTACGGGTGCCGACATGAGCACTAAGTTAAAACTGAACGGAGTGGATGTTGCCAGTATTGGGGATGCTCATGCAAATTCGCAAGGCGCTTTAGTTTACACCTACCAGAATGGTGCTGATGAAATCTATAAACGCTTGGTGGTCAGTGAAGATAAAAGTAAATTACTCGGCGCTGTACTGGTCGGTGATGCCTCAGGCTATGGTACCTTACTGCAATATTACCTGAATGGTATTGATTTACCTGAACACCCGGATAGCTTGATCTTGCCTTCTCGATCTGATGAGTCTGTCGGATTAGGCCCGGATGCCCTACCCGAGTCGGCACAAATCTGTTCGTGTTTTGATGTCACTAAAGGTCAAATCTGTACTGCGATAGAAAATGGCTGTCACACCTTGCCTGCTTTAAAAGAGGCCACTAAAGCGGCTTCTGGCTGTGGTGGCTGTAAAGCCTTGTTAAAATCGGTTTTGGACTGTGAACTAGAAAAGTCAGGTTTTGAAGTCAATACAGATATTTGTGAACATTTTGCCTATACGCGCCAGGATCTTTATAACCTGATGATGGTCGGTGAAGTTAAAACCTTTGATGATTTCTTGAGCCAGCATGGTAGTGGTCGAGGCTGTGAAGTCTGTCGTCAGGCCATTGGTTCGATGATAGCGTCCTATTGGAATGAATATATTTTAAATCAAGGCCAACTCAGCGTACAGGATACCAATGACACCTTTCTTGCCAATATGCAGAAAGATGGTACTTACTCTGTGGTTCCGCGCATGACTGGTGGTGAAGTAACGCCCGAAGGTTTGATTGCTATCGGTCAAATCGCCAAGAAATATAATTTATATACCAAGGTGACGGGTGGACAGCGTGTCGATTTGTTTGGTGCACGCGTAGATCAATTACCCCTTATTTGGAAAGAGCTGATTGATGCAGGCTTTGAATCGGGCCATGCTTATGGTAAATCATTAAGAACCGTCAAGTCCTGTGTGGGGAGTACCTGGTGTCGTTATGGCGTGGATGATAGTGTCGGCCTGGCGGTTGAATTGGAAAATCGTTACAAAGGCTTACGTTCTCCGCACAAAATTAAGTTTGCGGTATCTGGCTGTACACGTGAGTGTGCCGAAGCACAGGGTAAAGATATTGGTGTCATTGCGACCGAAGGTGGCTGGAATCTTTATGTGTGTGGTAATGGCGGGATGAAACCACGTCATGCAGATTTATTTGCCACGGATCTGGATAAAGAAACCTTAATTAAATATATTGATCGTGTGCTTATTTTTTATGTGCGTACTGCCGATATTCTACAGCGGACTTCGGTATGGATGGAAAATATGGAAGGCGGCCTGGATTATTTAAAATCTGTGGTGATAGATGATAAATTAGGTCTGTGTTCTGACTTAGAAACACATATGCAAAATGTCGTTGATACTTATCAATGTGAGTGGAAAACCACGATAGCAGATGAGAACAAACTAAAACGTTTTCGCCATTTTGTAAATAGCGATAAAACCGATGAAAATATTGTTTTTGTTGAAGAACGCGGACAAATCCGCCCTGCCAATGAAGATGAGCGTCAACATTTTGCGCTAGTGGAGGAAGTGTAATGAGTAAATGGATTGATATTTGTGCAGTGACTGACTTACAGGCAGATTCAGGTGTGTGTGCTTTAGTTGAAGGCAAACAAATTGCCATCTTCTACATGCCTAAAGACAATGCCATATATGCCATTGATAATTACGACCCCTTTGGTAAAGTGCATGTCTTATCACGTGGTTTGATTGGGGATATTAAAGGTGAGCCCATGGTCGCCTCCCCTTTATACAAGCAACGTTTCAGTCTAAAAACAGGGCAATGCTTTGAGGATGAAAGCGTTAAAAATGATGTCTATGCGATTCGTATAGAAAATAACCGTGTAGAAGTAAGCTTAGAGGGATAACATAATGAATTACACCTATTATATTGCCGATGTTTTTGCCAAAAAGGTATTTGATGGCGCACAAGTCGCCGTTTTTCCTGCCGCAGAAGGTTTAAACAGGCAACAAATGCTTTTGGTGGCGCGTGAATTAAATTTAACCGAAACCGTTTTTCTCACTAAAACAGAAGGTGCAGAGAATCATTTTCAGATGAAAATTTTCTCACCCTTAGGTGAAATTGATTATGCGGGTCACCCCATTATTGCGGCAGCTTACGTCCTGGCATCATGTGATCGATTGAAACTGAATGATGCATATACCACGGTTACCTTTCAACAAAACAATGGTGATGCCCAGGCAAATGTTAGCAGTACCGATGGCAAACCGAGTTTTGTGCAGTATACCCGCACAGTCTCACCGGTCGTCGATTACTTCACGCCATCCGAAGCAGAACTTGCCAGCTTTCTGGGCATAGACGCGGCCTATATTGACAATAAAAAATATTCGACTCGCCTGGTATCCTGTGGCGTTCCTTATTTGGTTGTCCCTACGTTTTATTATGAAACTATCCGTGAAGCCAGGTTTGACTTGGCTGCATGGAGCCAGTCCATTGCCCCGCAAACGGCTGCTCAGGAAATTTTATTAATATCCCCTAAAACACCTTATCAGGATTCTGACTTTGCAGCCCGGCTTGTCGGCCCCAATATTGGTATACATGATGATCCTCCTGTGGGTTCTGCAATGGCTTCTTTAGCCGCCTATTTATGTTCTTTTAATCATATGCAAAAGGGCACATACACCTTCGCAGTACAAAGGGGCGATGAGAAAATGCGCCGCAGTGTATTGAACCTTGAGATGGATCATAAAGGCGAAGATACATTAACCATACGGGTGGGTGGTGAGGCTGTTAAGGTTGCTGAAGGGACGATGTTTATTCCTGAGGTATAAAGACTGGCGAATGCAGTAACCCGTAAGTTCGGTAACAAAAACATCCGTCATTCCTGCATACTACCCAGTCAAGCGTGGGCACAAGTTTTAGCAGGAACCTCTGTATTAATAGTAGATCCCCGCAACAGCATGCGGGGGTGACCAGCGGTGTCATGTTATTTACCCCATTAATAATGGAAGTTACAAAAGCATTCCCCTCACATGCGTAGGAATGAACCTTTTACACTCCCCCTCTCCCCTATCTTCATATTTCTAGCCGAACAATTCAACAAAACAGCGCACCATAAATATCAATATTGCACCAAAATAGGCTATGTATACTCAAGCTGATTACCCAGTAAAAAGCTTGGTATTTTTATTCCATACAAAACAATAAGATACAATTATAATAATAATGGCATGCATATTGCTTTTATATTATTGATGCCTGACGTTACTCCCTTTAGCTTTATGCGAGCTAAGGCGCTTACCCTTTTTTAGGTAAGCGCCTTTTTTTTAAAATCATCAAGTAAAGCCTAGCGTTACCTCACAAACTACGCACAGTATTTTGATTCCCCCCCCCAACATAGAAATAATATGCTATTCGGTCGTAACAAAAAAAACCCTATTACTATTGCAGATAAAAAAGTTGAAAAATGGACCTATTCAACCTGCGGCTACTGTTCTACAGGCTGCTCAATTGAAATCGGCACCAATAACGCAGGAATTCCTGTCTCTTCGCGCGGTGTTGGTGGCGCAGATGTCAATCAGGGCAAACTGTGTTTAAAAGGCATTTTTGAACATGAATTATTCGAATCCGCAGGGCGCGGTACAACACCCTTAATCAGAAATGACTTTCACGAACCTTGGCAAGATGCTGATTGGCCTGATGCAACAGCCAAAATGGCGGCTGAAATCAAACGCATTCAATCCACTTATGGGCGTGATGCCTTCGCGATTGTTTCTACAGGACAAATCCTGACCGAAGGCTTTTATACACTTGGCAAGCTAGCACGCGGCGTGATCGGCACTAATAACTACGACGGCAACACCACCCTGTGCATGGCCTCCGCAGTATCAGGTTATAAACGCTCATTTGGCTCTGATGGCCCTCCTGGCTGTTATGAAGATTTTGAACATACGAACTGCCTGATTGCCTGGGGTTCGAATCTACCTGAACAGCACCCTATCATTTATTGGCGCATGAAAGAAGCGCAGGAAAAACGTCATTTTCCATTAATCGTTGTTGATCCGCGTGTCACCATGCTGGCACAAAATGCAGATATGCATCTAACCATTACGCCAGGTACCGATGTGGTACTACAAAATGCTTTAATGCATGTCATTCTGGCGGAAGGACTGGAAGATAAAGACTATATAAAAGCCAATACCAATGGCTTTGATGAGCTGGCAAAAGAAGTCCAGAATTACGACCCTACAACAGCCTCTAAAATCTGTGGCATTGATGAAGATACCATCCGTCATGTGGCACGGTTGTACGCCAAAGCGGGTGCGGCGATGAATATCTGGACGATGGGCATTAACCAAAGTACCCACGGTTCTGATGGTGTTGTTGGCCTAAACAACCTCAGTTTATTAACCGGCAATATCGGCAAAAAAGGCGGCACGAGTTTATCCATTACGGGTCAGTGTAATGCAATGGGTACACGTGAATGGTCATCATGCTCTGGCTTACCTGGGTATCGTTTATTAGAAAACCAGGCAGACCGTGAAGAAATAGGCAAGTTCTGGAATGTTGATCCTGAGTTTTTTCCTAAACAACGCGGCATGGCGCAAACGGACATCTTTCCGGCCATCGAAACAGGGGAAATAAAAGGCTTGTGGCTAGTCGGCACCAACCCGATGACTTCCATGCCTAATACTGCCCGTATACGCAAGACACTGGAAAAACTGGAACTTCTGGTGGTTCAGGATTCCTATTTGGATGTAGAAACCACGGACTATGCACATATCTTTTTACCTGCTGCGATCTGGGCAGAAAAAGAAGGCTGCTTTACCAATACTGAACGCCGCGTCAATATTGTGCGTAAAGTGAAAGAGCCTTATGCAAACACCAAAACTGATTTGCATATCTTTAATGAAATAGCCAAACACTTTGCACAAGCAGAAAAAATGCGCTTCCCGTATAAACCCGCTGAAGTCTTCGATGAAATGCGCCATTTATCCAAAGGCCGACTGGTTGATATATCGGGTATGACATATGATTTGATTGAAAAAAATCGCGGCATTCAATGGCCTTATACTGAAGCGCAAGCGAATAACGGCGAAGAACCTCCTAAAGGCGGTAAGCGTTTATATACCACAGATGGCACTTTTCGTTTTGCCGATGGGCTGGCCAAGCTGATTCCGCTACCTTTTATTGATAACAACGAAGTACCGGATGAAAAGTTCCCTTTCTGGTTAAATTCAGGACGCTTGGTGGAACATTTTCATACCCGCACACGGACTGGAAAAATCGGCAATAACAATAAATACAGCCCTACCCCGTTTATGGAAATGAACCCGGATGCGGCGGCTAAACTAGGCATTATCCACCAAAGCTATGTGCGTGTCGTATCTCGCCGTAGTGATGCCGTAGTGATGGTAATGCTGACCCAGCGAGTGCCTAATAATATGGTGTTTATTCCGTTTCACTTTTTTGATTGTGTGAACCGCTTGACCCTGGGCTTATTAGACCCTCATTCACGACAACCGGCATTCAAACAATCTGCGGTACGTATTGAGCAGATTAATCAGGAAGAAGCGGCAAGAATCAATAAAGAAGCGCGGAGTTTCTAGTTTCATAGCTGCTCAGATAAATTAATTCTATCTTGTATAACGGATAACATCCCTTTGAGGGATGGTATCCGTGCTGTAGTGCCCCCCATACACCTTATGACGCATAGCATCTAAACATGCATTCCTTTGCTGTGCGTGAGAACGAGAACAACAAATGATTAAAGTAAGAAGTGACGAACCCGAATATGCTTATCTTTGGGACAAAGAAACAAAAGATAAAAACCGTTACGGACAG
>WTCN01000196.1 GCA_013138555.1 Methyloprofundus sp.
GTGGCAGAAAATTCAGGCGGGGTACATAGTTTAAAATATGGCTTAACACTACATAATATTCAGCAAATTAAAATAGTGACGATTGAGGGTGACCTAATCACTATTGGGGGTCATGGCATGGATAGCCCTGGGTATGATTTACTCGCATTAATGACTGGCTCTGAAGGCATGCTTGGAGTGATTGTCGAGGTGACTGTAAAACTGCTAGCTAAACCCGAGTGTGTACAGGTATTACTGGCAGCATTTGATAACGTAGTCAAAGCAGGCACAGCAGTCGCCAATATTATTGCGGCAGGTATCATTCCTGCCGGCCTGGAAATGATGGACCAACTTGCCATTCAAGCGGCTGAAGATTTTATCCATGCAGGTTACCCCACTGATGCCAAAGCTATTTTATTATGTGAACTGGATGGTAGCGAAGATGAAGTGATGACACATATGCAGGCTGTACATGATATTTTAAATAATAGCGGTGCGATTGAAGTACGTATCGCCAAGGATGAGTCGCAGCGCATCAATTTCTGGAAGGGTCGAAAAAACGCATTCCCGGCGGTGGGCAGAATCTCACCGGATTATTACTGCATGGATGGCACAATTCCGCGTAAAAGCTTGCCTATGGTATTGCAAAAAATAGCCGAGCTATCAGAGGAATATCATTTAGCGGTGGCCAATGTATTTCATGCCGGTGATGGTAATTTACACCCTTTAATTCTTTATAATGCCAATATCCCCGGTGAACTGGAACGTACCGAAGCATTTGGCGGCAAAATTCTGGAGTTATGTGTTGAGGTCGGTGGGACAATCACAGGAGAACATGGTGTCGGTATGGAGAAATTAAATCAAATGTGTGTGCAGTTTGCAGCTGGCGAACTTAGCCAGTTTCATGCTGTCAAAGCTGCGTTTGACCCGAAAGGCTTATTAAACCCTGGCAAAGCAATCCCCACATTACACCGTTGCGCCGAATTTGGTGCCATGCATATCCATCAGGGTCAACTGCCCTACCCTGAACTGGAGCGTTTTTAATGTCTGCACAAAATAGTCAAAACGATATCAGTGCACAGCTACAAAATAAGGTATCACAGGCGTTTGAGTCCGGTGATATTTTAATGATTAAAGCGGGTGGATCAAAAGATTTTTATGGTCGCTCTGCCTCAATAAGCCAGCCTGCGACTGAACTCAATATTAGCCAGCACTACGGCATTATCAGTTATGAGCCTACAGAGCTGGTAATCACTGCACGTGCAGGAACCCCACTTAAAGTGATTGAACAGCTATTGGCAGAAAATCGGCAAATGCTGGCTTTTGAACCCCCTGCCTTTGGCAAGCATGCAACATTGGGCGGGACGATAGCCTGTAATTTATCTGGCCCGCGCCGAGCCTATAGTGGTGCAGCCCGGGATTATGTCTTAGGCACTAAGATTATCAATGGCAAGGCAGAGATATTATCTTTTGGTGGCACTGTTATGAAAAATGTTGCGGGATATGATGTCTCGCGTTTAATGGCGGGTGCTATGGGCACATTAGGCGTAATTCTGGAAGCTTCGATCAAAGTTGTACCGCAACCCGAAACCGAAATCACACTGGTACAAACAATTGATATTAGCTCAGCATTAAACAAACTGCATCAGTGGTCTGCCTTGCCTTTGCCTATGAGTGCGAGTTGCTTTTATCAGGATCATCTTTATATTCGCTTATCTGGCACAGAAAAATCACTGCGGACAGCAAAGCAAAAAATAGGCGGTGAAATACTATCAGAAGCGGATGCATTCTGGCACTCTATAAAAGAGCAGCAGCATGATTTTTTTAACAATAAACAAACTTTATGGCGACTATCTACCGCCTCAAACACAACACCATTAACATTAGCCGACGACACTCTCTATGAATGGGGCGGGGCTTTACGCTGGTTTCAGAGCAATCAATCGCCATCAGTCATACGTGAATCCAGTGAGAAAACCGGCCATACCACTTTGTTTCGTAGCCCAGCAGTTCGCGATGAAGTGTTTCAGACACTCCCTCAGCCCTTATTAAAACTGCATCAAAACCTAAAGCGCTCGTTTGATCCACATGGCGTTTTTAATATTGGCCGGCTGTATCCAGAATTTTGATACATGGCTGCTGTGGGAACGAGACTTCAAACTCACCTGCCCCTTAGGTTTTTGGGGTCAATAAAAACCAAAACTAATGACCTTCAATTTATTATGATAATAGGATGTGCTAAGGCACGAAGCGCATCTTGTGCGATTGATGCGCTTCGTGCCTTAGCACATCCTATATTGCCTATATTTTTTAATTAATTTTACGCAAATACCTATCAGTTTAAGCAACACTTTTACCTTTATGCAAACCCAGACCACTGACTCTTTTCTCAATACCACACAAGGCCAGCAAGCAGATGCTATTATACGCAGCTGTGTCCACTGTGGCTTTTGTACAGCCACTTGCCCTACTTATCAGTTATTAGGTGATGAGCTGGATGGCCCGCGTGGACGCATTTATTTAATCAAACAAATGCTTGAAGGCCAGCCCGTTACCAGTAAAACACAGACTCATCTGGATCGCTGTCTTAGCTGCCTTTCTTGTGAAACCACCTGCCCATCAGGCGTGCAATATGGTCATTTAGTCGATATTGGACGTGAATTAATGGATAGCCAGGTTAAACGTTCAATATCTGACCGAATTAAGCGTTTTGCTTTAAGAAAATTATTACCTTACCCTAAACGCATTGCACCTCTATTAACGCTAGGACAATGGCTTAAACCTATTTTACCGGCGGTATTAAAACAGAAAATACCCGCAGTTGCCGCAAACAATAAGCATGTACTTAAATATCAACAAGCTAATAGCCCATCAAAACCACGGCAAATGC
>WTCN01000201.1 GCA_013138555.1 Methyloprofundus sp.
ATAAAATGCAGCAACTTGTCAGTCAGGCTAAAAAACGCCTGCCTGTAGTACTGGAACAGTTACGTACTAAACTTAGAAATAATATTGCTGAATTAGTCGCCGACCCTGACTACGACCGCGTAGAGCAGGAAATGGTCTTACTCACCCAAAAGCTGGATGTAGACGAAGAACTGGATCGACTGGAAACACATATAATTGAAGTGTTACGCGTATTAGAACAACAAGAGCCTATTGGCCGCCGCCTGGATTTTCTAATGCAGGAAATGAACCGGGAAGCAAATACCTTAGGCTCAAAATCGGCTGACAAAGAAATGACCTCTATCTCAATTGAGCTTAAAGTACTGATTGAGCAAATACGCGAACAAGTCCAGAATATAGAATAAGGAATCAATATGACTCAAGGTAAGCTGTATATTATCTCTGCTCCATCCGGCGCAGGTAAAACTAGTTTAATCAAGAAGCTACTCCCGACTCTGGATAAGCTCATGGTATCAGTTTCTCATACCACGCGTACTCAACGCCCGGGAGAAGTAGCAGGGACTGATTATTTTTTTACCTCGGTTGATAAATTTAATGCCATGATTGCTCAGTCTGATTTTCTTGAGTATGCCCAGGTATTTGATAATTTTTACGGTACTGCACAAAGCTCTGTTGAGAACAGCCTTAATCAAGGAATCGACGTTATTTTAGAAATAGACTGGCAAGGTGCTCAGCAAATCCGCCGTCTACTTCCCAATACCATTACAATTTTTATTTTACCTCCTTCGACAGACATTCTCGCCCAACGTTTGCAAAGCCGCGGACAAGATGACAAAGCAACAATTGACCGTCGTATGCAGGACGCAATCAATGAAATGAGCCACTATGCGGAGTATGATTACCTGCTTATCAATGATGATTTTAATACCGCTTTAAACGAGCTTAAATCCATTATCATAGCAAACCGATTAAACATTGATCGCCAACAACACCAGTTAAAAGCATTATTGGTCGATTTGCTGACATAAAACAGTCATAATAGCCATAATACAAACAAGGTTTTTTTGATTTATGAGTAACACGATATGACGAGGTTAGTATCAATATTATTACTGGCACTAGCCTATAATCATACCTTTGCAAATCCGCCGTTAAACGAACCGATTTCCCCTATTCCCGAGCCTGTTACTAACTCCCCTAAGCAGGTTCAGCTGGGTCGCCTTTTATTTCATGATGTTCGCTTGTCACAAAACAACCAGCTTTCCTGCGCTAGTTGCCATTCACTAAAGCACGGCGGTGCAGATGGGCAAGTTGTTTCCACAGGTGTTAACGGCAGCAAAGGGGAGATTAACTCACCTACAATTTTTAATTGCTCGCTTAACTTTCGACAATTCTGGGATGGCCGGGCAGATAATTTACTTAGCCAGATTGATGGGCCTATCAGCAACCCTATAGAAATGAACAGTTCATGGCCAGAAGTACTCTCTAAACTAAAGCAAGATCCTTTCTATATTGAACAGTTCCAGCAGGCTTTTAAAAACGGGCTAACGATTAATAATATTAAAGCCGCTATTGTTATTTTCGAGGAAAGCTTGCTCACGCCTGATAGCCGTTTTGATTTATACCTAAAAAACATACCTAATGCTTTAAGCGCAGAGGAACTCGAAGGCTATTCGCTTTTTAAACAATATGGCTGCATTTCCTGTCATCAAGGGGTTGCTATCGGAGCTAACCTCTACCAACGCTTCGGTATCATGGGGGACTATTTTGCAGATCGTGGTAATATTACGCCTAGCGATTTGGGGCGCTATCGCGTTACCCAGAATGAAAAGGATAAATATGTCTTTAAAGTGCCTAGTTTAAGAAATGCCGCACTCACTGCGCCTTACTTTCACGATGGCTCAACTAACACGCTAGAAGAAGCAGTAGCAATTATGATGCGCTACCAGCTAGGGCGCATCCCAAATAAGCAAGATATCAATAAAATTGTCCTGTTTATTAAATCCCTGACTGGGCAATATAACAAAAGCAAGCTATGAACAAGGCTATAAAGGCACTCCCTCTACTCTTTATTCTGACTATGCTGATATTAGCCAGCAGTTTGTATTCGCTTTCGCAAGTTGATCATAAAGCCTATCAAAATAAAACGGTTTTAGTGAGAAACATTAATGAACAAGCCTCCCAGTTAAGTTTAGCTATTTTTTTAGTGGCCGAAGGAGTCGATAAAGATTACGACCATGTCACCTCGGTAAAACAACATTTAGTCATGCTTAGCAAACAACTTAAGCTAAACACTCAGCCAAGTACAGAACTATATCAGTCAACGCTAAGCTTGATAGATCAGGTTGAACAAGTTAAAAGCCTGCATGCGATTTACCGGAATTCCTTACGTTTTTTTCCCAGAGCAAGCACTCAATTACAGCAGCTGCTAAGTAAAGAAAATCAGACAACTGAATTAGTTCATCAGTTAAGTGCCCTAGAACACAGGCTTTTATTATTTAATATCAACTCGGATATAACCAACAAAACTGAGCTATTACAAAGCATCCACGCTATTGAAAATAACCCGGTTTTTTTCAATTTAGCAACTGAACCAAAGCTTCAGTTTGATTTATTATTGAAGCATATAAAACTTATCATTGATGCCCGGCAACAGTTAAAACACTTATATGCCAGCATTCTCAACCCAGCTATCACAGCACAGTCACATACCTTACTCGCGGTTTATAGCGCAGATTTCCAGGTAAGTCTAAAAAAATCCGCGACCATTAAAAAAGGTTTTTATATCTCCACCCTTTTCCTTATTAGCAGTGTCATTTTCGTGCTGAGTCATCTTAAAAGCACCTTAACCAAGCTACATAGCAATGAACACACTTTAAGCCTAGCCGCAACCGTTTTTGAACACAACCCTGAAGGTATTGTACTATCAGATGCTGACAACAAAATTTTACAAATCAATGCTGCCTTTAGCAGATTAACAGGCTACATAGCTGAAGATGTCATTGGCCGAAACCCAAGTATGCTTAGCTCAGGCAAACAAAGCAATGAGTTTTATCAAGACATGTGGCAAACACTCCATACGCAAGGTAAATGGAGTGGAGAACTTTATAACCGTCGTAAAAATGGAGAAATTTATCCAGAACACTTAACGGTTATCGCCATTAAAAACAAGCAGAACACATTAACCCATCATATTGCTATTTTTAATGACTTATCTCAACAGAAAGAAGCCGAGCAGCATATTCATTTTCTGGCACATTATGACCCTTTGACACAACTGGCCAATAGAAGCTTGTTTACTGAACGCTTGCAACAGGCAATTATTAAAAGCAAAAGAAGCCATAAAAGTATTGCTTTACTGTTTATCGACTTAGATCGCTTCAAAGAAGTGAATGACAGCTTTGGTCATAAAGCAGGCGACCAGCTTTTAATTCAGGTTGCTAATGATATAAAAAGCTGTATTCGTGATTCAGACAGTGCAGCCAGGCTTGGTGGTGACGAGTTTATTGTTACTCTGGAAGAGCTTTCTCACGATGAATTAATTATCAACACACCTATTGTTGCCTCCAAGATTCTAAAGGCATTAGCACATAAATATAGACTAGAAATGGCGCATGCTTATATCGGTGCCAGCATTGGTATAGCCATTTACCCTGAAGATGCGCTGACTGCTGACAAATTACTACAATGCGCCGATATGGCGATGTACCATGCTAAAGAACAAGGGAAAAATAATTATCAGTTTTACTCTAGCAAATTAAATGAAAAAGCAAAGCGCCGCACATATCTGGAGCAAGAATTACGCCTGGCCTTAAGCCACAACCAATTATTTTTACATTATCAACCTCAATATAATATTCGTTCTAAGAAAATTGAAAGTTTTGAAGCACTGATACGCTGGCATCATCCCGAACTAGGTTTACTCCCACCCGATGAATTTATTCCTATTGCAGAAGATACTGGCCTTATTATCAGAATTGGATTATGGGTATTACAAACGGCAGTTAGACAGCTAATTATCTGGCAAAAAAGCTTTAACTCAAAGCTATCAATGGCCATCAATATATCTGTTAAACAATTAGAGAATGATGAGCTCAGCCTGGCAGTAAAATCCTTATTAGAACTCACTCAACTGTCCCCCGAATCTCTGGAACTTGAAGTCACCGAAAATATTTTGATTGATGATGACTCGGTCACACTTGCTAATCTACACAAACTTTACGATCTAGGCATACAAATCTCAATGGATGACTTCGGAACCGGGTATTCTAATATGAGCTACCTGAAAAAATTGCCGATAGGGCGGATTAAAATTGACCGCTGTTTTATCTCGGATATTCCTCAAGATAACAACGATGCAGCTATTGCACAAGCCATTATCGCTATGGCTCAGAGTTTCGACTTTAATGTGATTGCTGAAGGCGTTGAAACAGAAGAACAAGAAAAGTTTCTCTTACAACATGGCTGTTATACTGGACAAGGCTTTTTATTTAGCCGCCCCGTCTGCGCAGAAGAGGCAACTAAACTATTATTAAATAATTAGTGCGGACTTTGGTGCGTCATTGTGGGGAATATCTAAACTCCCCGGCCTGTTTATCTTTACTCACCTTATCCCAATGAAAGACCTTGCCATTCATGGTAATATAAATACCCGCAGGCAGTAGCTGCACAGCAGTGACAGCACACCCCAGATTAAACAAGGCATCTGATTGATTGATTGTATAGGGAATCATTGCCCCTACTAGCACAATCGTTTTGTCATCATCTATTGTGGCTAAGTACTTAGCTGTCTCAACCATGGTGTCTGTGCCATGAGTGATAATGATTTGTTTTATTGTAGCAGCAACACAAGCCTGTTTAACCAACTCTCTATCAGCCTCACCCATTTCCAGGCTATCTTTTAACATAAGTTGTTGCATATCAAACTCTACACGACAACGGGCCTGCTTCAGCATTGCGGGAAGATGTGTTTCGGGAAAATATAACTCGCCATTAAGCTCATTATAATGTTTGTCTAGTGTGCCACCCGTAATAATCAGTTTTATCATTGCACTCTTTGCAGCTGCTCAGTTGCAGCGATGCCTATTTCCGAGCTTTGCTCTTTATCAATAATACGTTGTAAAACGGAAGCACTAGATTCTTCCAGCAAGGCTATTGCCGCAAGACGAACCGATGGATAATGCGCCCTCAAAGCAGCTAATTCCCTAAGATAGGCATTTGCTTCACGCAACTCATGCAACATTAATTTTTCAGGGTCTCCGGTAAAAAGCTCACGCACCAGATCACCATAACGCATTTGCTCACGCACTAAATCTCTGGGATCTACTTTAGGTATTTCGGTTGGATCGCTACAGCAGTTGCTCATATTTATAACGCCTATATAGAAACGTAAGGTGGGCAAAAAAGCCTTGCCCACCTTACCACAGCAGTCTATGCCGCGAAACAAAAACTACTTTTCATCGCCCCCTTTACACTGACTGCAATGCTCATTCCAGATTGGATTATCTAAGTCATCCTGATGTAACTTTGCCTGATCGTCAGGATAAATATGCCAGAATGACTGATCTATTTTTGCATCATCATAGCCATTTTTTCTTTGATGGTTAAACGGACACCACCAGTTTTCTATAATCTTAACCAGATAGGCGTGCCACTCAAAAAGACCTACACTCACAGGACAATACCAGGTGCAGTTCAAAATCCAGTAGAGTCTTGATTTAGCAAGACTCCAGGAAAAAGTACCATCCATGGTAATTTGATTTTTTAAATTATAACGGTGGGTTTCTCGCTTGGGAAGAAAATCAAATAAGGTTTTCAGGTTTTCCGCACCCACCATTTTTAAGTGGTAATAAGATAAAAGCGCACTAACAATCACAAACGGCCAGGTAAGTATTGGTAAATAAACTAAGAGCAGACCTATTCCGCGCCGCCATACAGGAACTTGCTTATGGTTGCGGCCAATATTGACTCGGTGCTCTTCTTGGGTTTGTGATGACTCACAGGCTTTCATTATTTACTCCTCTAGTAATTATAAACCAATACATTTATTATTTTGTATTAAACGATATTGGACACGCAAGAATGTGCATGAAGTGAAGCTTATAAAGCCTACATGAAAGCGGGGTATTTCCCCCCCGCAAGTAGTCAGCAAAGCTGAAACCTCACTTTCAGGTACAAAAACCCGTATTTCGCTAAGCTCCATACGGGCTACTTGCTAATCCAGCTTACAATATACCATATTCAGGCTATGTCTCTGGGCGCGAGTATACAAATAATGATCAATTAAACAGACAACAACACATCAACACCCGATTCCGGGCAAAGATGGGTGACAGGAATATCTTCTTTATTCTTCCACGCGGCAATCGCATCATGCTTAGCACCTGAAACAATAAAAATTAACTCCGTCGTATTGCTTAATGCTTTGGCACTGATACTAACCCGATCCGATGGCGGTTTAGGTGAGTTGTGTACCGCATGCGCCAGCTCATCAAGGTCATGCACATGCCCCGGAAACAGACTGGCAGTATGGCCATCTTCGCCCATCCCCAATAGCACTAGATCAAAAACTCCAGCCTCGGCAACAACCTTGGTATATTGCTCCGCACCTTTTTCTGCACCTAGCTCCGCTGCAATAGGGTGAATCTGCGTCTTAGGAATCGCCACTAAATCCAGCCACTTTTGCTCGGCAACCAGACTGTTACGCTCGCTGTCATCAACAGGCAGGCAGCGCTCATCACCATAATAAATATGCCACTTGCTCCAGCCTTGCTGTTGCGTCGCTAATAATTGATAGGCTTTAACGGGAGCTGTGCCACCCGCTAAAACTAGCTT
>WTCN01000170.1 GCA_013138555.1 Methyloprofundus sp.
CCTCGTGGTCATTTTTTTAAGCGCCTGGATAACTCAGCCTGATTCACTGGCACTGGGCTTTGTTGAAAATGGACAGCTACTAGGCTATGCTGTTCGCCGTCGTTGTATCGAAGGTCATAAAATCGGACCATTATTCGCTGATACTCCGCATATCGCTGAGCAACTCTTTCTGGCATTGCAGCAGGATATTCCAGGGGAGGCAATTTTTCTTGATATTGCAGAAATTAATCCCGCTGCGGAAAAACTGGCACTCAGGCATAAAATGGAACCTGTTTTTTCAACCGGAAGAATGTATCTGCACGGCCAGCCTGAGCTTGCTTATGAAAAGCTTTTTGGGATTACCACGTTTGAATTGGGTTAGCAGCGTAGGGTGGGCAATCTTTTCTGCCCACCAATTTAGGGGCATGGCAGGTAGCAAAGCCTGTTTACCCTTGTATGATAGCCCCTATATTTAATAATTTAAAAACCTGTATATATATGCCTCAGAGATTAAAATACCATTGCACCATAGGAAGATAGGAAAAATTTTTTTGAAATTTAAATTTATACTATCACGTACCCACTTACTTCTTGGCTTATGCTCTATTGATAAATAATTGAAACCTATAAGGGTAAAAGTGAATAAGCCTAATAGATCTAGAGTTCTATCGCTTTGCCCAAGGATTTCATAGAAAATAAACTGTTGGTAAAATAAGTAGCAGAAATAAGCCGCAACATAGTAATTATCATCAACAGCTATATATTGCTCTTTTCCACAATTTAAACACTTTTTATTTACCATACAATTTTCCAAAGTAATGTCTCGTTCCCAAACTCCAGCTTGGGAACGAGAAAAAGAAAATGAGCTGAACTCAGGTGATTAAAATGTTACTCTGATTTCAGTTATTTCAATTATTAGCTTCAACAACAAAGTCTCTTGAATTATCAGCAAACTGACCTCATTATGTCAACAGTGGTAGGTTCAGTTTAAGTAAGTGGGCTACGCTTTTTTAATTATCCTGTACAGCTTATCTTATCTATAAAGTCTAAACTACATTAATATGAGCAAAATTTTTAACTGGCCTGTGCGTGTTTATTATGAAGACACGGATGCGGGCGGCGTGGTTTTTTATGCCAATTATTTAAAGTTTTACGAGCGTGCACGTACAGAAATGTTACGTGATATGGGCTTTGAACAAGATCAATTGATGGCTCAGGAAGGGGTGATCTTTGTTGTCCGTTCGGTGCAGATTGATTACCTTAAACCGGCTAAATTTAATAATATGCTGGAGGTGAGCGCACAGTTAAGTTTAGTCAAAAGTGCCAGTTTAACGTTTGAGCAAACGATTATGTGCGAGCATGAATTATTGAGTAAGGCAACGATTCGTATTGCCTGCCTGGATTCTAACACGATGCGCCCTAAACTCATCCCGGATCTACTTAAACAGGCGTTAAGCCATGACTAATGATTTATCTATTTTTTATTTAATTACTCAGGCGAGTTTTGTCGTACAGTTGGTTATGCTTATTTTGCTGATCGCTTCGTTGCTTTCCTGGACTTGCATCCGGTTTAAATATAAAGAGTTGAAAAGGGCGCTACAGGTCACAGATCAATTTGATGCTGAATTCTGGTCGGGGGGAGATTTGAGTGCTTTATATAAAAAAATTACCACCGCTGATAAACAGGCAGAAGGCATAGAAAAAATATTTATTGCAGGCTATAAAGAATTTTCGCGGATGCATTCAGTCGCGGGTGTGCCCGCGAATGAGAAAATAGACAATGCGCAACGGGTGATGCGTATCGAATTGGCGCGTGAACTGGACAGGCTGGACGAAAATCTACCCTTTTTAGCCACCGTTGGGTCAACCAGTCCTTATGTGGGTTTGTTTGGTACTGTCTGGGGAATTATGAACTCCTTTCGTTCCTTGTCATCAGCTAAACAGGCAACGTTAGCGCAAGTTGCGCCTGGGATTGCCGAAGCATTGGTAGCAACGGCGATAGGTTTGTTTGCTGCGATTCCTGCGGTGGTTGCCTATAATCATTTTGCCACAGGGATTGATCGTCTCTCGGGACGGTACGAGTTATTTATTGATGAATTTGTGGTCTTATTACAGCGTCAGGCGTATTCATAATGGCCAGGCGTACGAAGCGTAGAAAACCGATGGCAGAAATTAATGTCGTTCCTTATATCGATGTGACGCTGGTATTGTTGATTATTTTTATGATTACTGCGCCTTTGATTCAATCGGGTGTTGATGTCGATTTACCCCAGGCAGATGCTCAACCGATAGATCAGGAGGAGTTGCCTACGCCAGTGATTATTACGATTACTCAGAGTGGTGAGTATCATATTGATTTAGGTAATGGTGAAGATAAGGAGGCAGTTTCTGCGCAAGAGCTGTTGCTGCTCACGGCGGCGGTACGTAAGAATAAGCCAGAGACACAGGTTTATATCCGTGGTGATAAGCAGGTGGAATACGGTAAAGTAGTGACGGTTATGGCGGCCTTGAAAAAGGCGGGAGTCCCCAATGTTGGTTTAATGACGGAAAATTTTTAACAATAGATTATGCGTAAATATTTTCCTTCATTTCTGCTGGCATTGGCATTGCACTTAGGTATTATTGGATTATTTGTGATCAATATGCCTAGCGATGAACCTGTGACTCAGCCGCCGCAAAAAATCCCGGAAATAATTGAGGCGACAATTTTAGATGAGACGGTCGTGGAGGCCAAGGCTCAGGAGTTGCGTCAGCAACAGGAAACTAAAAAGCGTGCACAACAAAAGCAGAAAGATGAAGTCGCCAGACAGTTAAGGCAAGAAAAACAACGTTTACAACGCGCTAAGAATAAGCGCTTACAAGAAGAAAAACAGGTCAGGCTACGCAAAAAAGAGGCTCAGGAAGAGCAGAAAAAATTAGTGGCGATGCAACAAAAAGTTGCTTTGGAAAAGAAAAAGCAGCAGGAGCAAGTGAAAAAACGACTTGCCGAGGAAAAACAGCAGGCATTGGAGCAAGCGCGTAAAGCCGAAGCTGAACGAGTGGCAGAGGAAAAACGTCAGCTAGAGGCGGCGAAAAAGGAAGTCGCGCGTAAGGAAGCTGAGCAGCAGCAAAAAATAGCGGCGGAAAAGAAGCAACGTGAGCAGCAGGAACAATTAAGAATTGCAGCGGCCAAGCAGGCTAAAGAGGATAAGCAGCGTGCTGAAAATGCTAAAAAAGCGCAACAGGCAGTTACTGCGGCGAAAGGTTTAATTAAACACAAAGTAACACAAAACTGGAATCAGCCGAGTGGTGTAGCTGATAAACTATCCTGTAAGATTAAGGTGAGTCTTAATTCTAGTGGGGATGTGATGTCTGTCATAATCGTGAAAAGTAGTGGTAATGCTTTATTTGATGCGTCGGTAGATCGAGCCGTCTATAAAGCATCGCCATTGCCTGTCCCAAAAGACCCTGCTGTGTTTAAAAAATTAAGAAATCTAAGCTTTGTTTTTGCACCGGATTAGGTGGCATTGTATGCTCTATTATTTTAGTTTACACATGTCAGACGGGTTAAACTCAGTGTTACGTATCTATTGGGATGCTCACTGCCATTAAGTTAAGCCTATTTTACAATGTAGGATGGGCAAAGGAGCTTTATCCCGTGCCCATCATAGCGATGTGATGGGCACGCTACGCTTTGCCCATCCTACATATTGAACTGTGTTGGTTCTTAACTTAATGGCAGTGATTGGAACGCTGCTCACTATTCATCGTTTATTGAAAGAGTAAAAAGTGATTAAATTAACAAGAAAAATATCTTTATTTTTATTATGTTTAAATTTAGCGGCGTATAGTCATTTATTACGTGCTGAATTAACCATAGAAATTACCGAAGGTGTGCAAACTGCGCATAAAATAGCGGTGGTTCCTTTTGCAACACCTCAGGGAGAAAAGCTAAATGCCGATATTGCACAGATCATTGCAGATGATCTGGCAGGGAGTGGTTATTTTAAAGTGCTAGAGCGGGGGAGTATGCTGACTCAGCCAACCCAGCCTGCACAGGTTAAATTTCGTAACTGGGCGGCAACCGGGCAGGATTATCTGGTGATTGGTTTTATGACTAAAGATAATAATCTTTATCATGTACAGATGAGCCTGTTTGATGTTTATAAAAAAGAGCAATTAAATGGTTTACGCCTGACTGTTGAAGCTTCTTCGTTACGCATGGCGGCGCATCGTTTGAGTGATGTTATTTATCAGAAGCTGACTGGCGTAGACGGTGTTTTTACTTCACGTATTGCTTATGTGACCAGTGTGGCCGAAGCTGAAAGTAAACACCGTTATCATTTAAATATCGCTGATTACGACGGTGCCAATAAAGTTCCTATGGCACGCTCGAAAGAGCCGATTATGTCACCCGCCTGGTCTCCTAAGGGGGATAAAATTGCCTATGTATCTTTTGAAAACAAAGTCTCTGAAATTATTGTTCAGACCCTGAGTACAGGTGAGCGGAAAAGTGTTGCCAGGTATAAAGGCATCAATGGTTCGCCAGCCTGGTCACCTGACGGCAAGAAACTGGCTATCACCTTATCAAAGGATGGCAATTCAGATATTTATATTTTAACCCTGACAGATCTGTCATTAAGAAAATTAACCAAATCCTGGGCCATTGATACCGAAGCAGCCTGGTCGCCCGATGGTAAACAAATACTGTTTACTTCTGATCGTGGCAGGCTGCCGCAACTCTATATAATGCCCAGTGATGGTCAGGGGGGAGCAAAGCGTCTTACCTTTGATGGTAGCTATAATGCCCGTGGCAGCTTTTCTGCCGACGGTAAAACGGTAGTGATGGTGCAGGGTGTACAGGGTAATTATCGTATTGCGGTATTAGATTTGGCCACAGGCGGGAGTCATGTTTTAACCAATGGACCTCAGGACGAGTCGCCTAGTTTTGCACCTAACGGGCAAACGGTTATTTATGCGCGACGTAAATTGAATAAAGAAATTTTATCAACGGTGACGCTTGATGGTGTGACTAAGCAAGATATCAGGCATACTTCCGGTATGGTCAGAGAGCCTGCATGGTCACCGCGTAAATAAGATATACTAAGAGTGTATCTTTATAAAGTGTACATTTGATCTGTTTTTTGCCTGCCTTGCACACACTTTTAACTCAGAGTTACTAATATGAAATTTAATAAAACAGCAGTTCCCCTTTTTTTGATAGCGGCTTTATTATCAGGCTGTACTGCGGATGAAGAAAAAAATGATTTTTTAGATGATACTTCTGCCAAGACGGTTGATACGGGGGTTGCCACTGATACTTATAATGAAGAGGGTGCTAAGGTGTCTGAACTTAATGTAGACCGCACGACTCTTAGTGGCGTAGAAGCGTTAATGAACAGCCCTGAATTCTCGGACTCGGCTAGTCTTCTATCAAAACGGACGATATATTTTGAGTATGATAGTAGCCAGGTTTTAAGTGAGTTTTTTCCGGTGATAGAAGCACATGCCCAGTATCTGATGAACCATCCGAATCAGCGTATTGTACTGGAAGGACACTCAGATGAGCGTGGAACACGAGAGTATAATATTGCCCTTGCCGAACAGCGTGCTAAGTCGGTCTTCAAAATGTTGCAACTGATTGGGGTGATGAGTAATCAGGTTGACATTGTGAGTTATGGTGAAGAAAAGCCAGTGGCTATGGCGCATAACGATAAGTCTTATGCACTTAATCGCCGTGTACAGCTGGTGTATAAATAATGAAAAGAATACTGCTAATAACAGGCTTATGCGGGGCCAGTGTGGTCTATGCCGAGCCTAAGCCTTTACCTCCCATCATCAATAATTCTAGTTACGCGAGCGGAATGCCTTATTCCGGGAATACAGCCTCTAAGCCTATGCTGGAAATGTTAGGTCGCGTAGATATATTACAGGCTGAAATACAGGAATTACGTGGCCTGGTAGAGCAACAAGCAAATGAGATAAGTAAGTTGCAAAAGCGTCAGCAAAATAGTTATATCGATATTGATACGCGTTTGCAGCAGTTAGAGGGCGGGGGGGAGACTCATGTTGCAAAAGAAACGGGGATTGTTTCGCAAGCCACAAAATCAGGCCCAAAATCGCAAGCTAAAGAAAAGGCGGCATTTGATAAAGCCTTTAGGAGTGTAAGAAGCAGTGATTATCAGCGCTCGGTTACATTACTTAAGCAGTTGATACAAGACTATCCCGGTGGTGAATATAGTGATAATGCAACTTTCTGGTTAGCTTCGGTGTATAAGGTGACTAATGATTTGCCAGCGGCGAAGAGAAACTTTCAGGCAGTGTATACACATTTTCCCGAGAGTGATAAAGCGGGCTTGGCGATGTTGAAGCTGGCTGATATTTATCTTGAAGAGAATAGCCGGCAAAAGGCAGTACAGTTATATACACAGGTTACCACGCAGTATGCAGATACCTCGGCAGCACATATGGCGACGCAAAAATTACAGAGTATAGGGCAATAAACGTAGTGAAAAGTGATGATTTACGGATTAGTGAAATTTTTTATTCACTGCAGGGCGAGTCGAGAACGGTGGGTTTGCCGACAATTTTTATTCGTTTGACTGGCTGTCCTTTACGCTGCCAATACTGTGATACAAGCTATGCTTTTTCAGGCGGGGAAACACAAAGTATTGCACATATCATTGAGCAGGTAGCAGGGTATAATACACGCTATATTACCGTAACGGGCGGTGAGCCACTCGCGCAACCAGGATGCCAGGAGCTGCTTAGGCAATTAGCGGACAAAGGCTATAGCGTTTCTCTGGAAACCAGTGGTGCGCTTGATGTATCTAAGGTTGACACACGTATTGTTAAAGTGATGGACTTAAAAACGCCCGCATCGGCTGAAGAGTCGCGTAATCTGTATACAAATCTGCAATACCTTGAACGTCAGGATCAGTTAAAATTTGTTATTTGCAATGTCGATGATTATCTTTGGGCTAAAGAGAAAATATCAGAATATCAACTGGATAAAAAATGTGAGATCCTGTTCTCACCAGCGATGGGGGAGCAAGACCCAACGGAACTAGCGGAATGGATTCTAGCGGATCAATTACCTGTGCGTTTTCAATTGCAATTACATAAAGTGCTTTGGGGAAATATTGCGGGTAAGTAAGTTTGCTGCTTGCTGTCAGTTTAAGTGCAAGCAATGTGCGCATAATATTTAAAAATCAAAACCTTAGATGGTGTATCATTCTTGTTATCTATCATCTAAAATTAAACACAACTCAAAAGCAGAATCTCTAGTGAAAACACAAGCACCTGTTATTAATATAGAACCTTATGTAAAGGATAAGGAACAAGCTGAGAGTAAGACTCAGCCGCAACCGACAGAAACGCCTAAAAGCGAGAACAGCCCTGGGGGAGAGCGTATACAAAAAGTATTGGCACGCGGGGGTGTGGGATCGCGTAGAGAAGTTGAACGCTGGATAACAGAGGGGCTTTTAATACTGAATGGCCAGCCTGCTAAATTAGGTGAGCGTCTTAATGCCGGTGATAACTTAACATTAAAAGGCCGCCCATTAAGATGGGAGAAATTTGGCGTACAACCTACCCGAGTGTTGATTTATCACAAACCAACGGGGGAAGTGGTGAGTCGTCATGACCCGGAAGACCGTCCTATCGTCTTTAAAAGGCTACCTAAATTACAGACTGGGCGCTGGATTGCTGTTGGGCGGCTGGATATCAATACGCAGGGCTTATTGTTATTCACTAATAACGGTGAACTGGCAAACCGCTTAATGCACCCGTCATCGGAAATTGATCGTGAATACGCGGTGCGTATTTTAGGTGCAGTCAGTGAAGAAAATATTGCGCAACTCAAAAAAGGTGTGCAGTTAGAAGATGGTCTGGCGAAATTTGATGATATACAGTTCAATGGCGGTGAGGGAGCGAATCGCTGGTATCATGTGACGGTAAAAGAAGGTCGTAATCGTCTCGTGCGTCGCTTATGGGAAGCACTGGAATTTCAGGTAAGCCGCTTAATGCGTGTGCGTTATGGACCTATCTTTTTACCTGATGGCTTGAGTGTCAGGCAGAACCATGAATTAACAGCGAAAGAGCTGGATGATTTATTGACATTTGTGGGCTTGCCGACAGAAAAAATTGAACATGCTGCTAAACCACGAGTACAGGCTAAGCCAAAATCGAAACCAGCTATTAAACCACACGCTAGAGAATCTAGGCGGCCAGCCGAGCGAGGGAGAGCAGATAAAAGGTCGTCTTATGATAAAAATAAGCGACCTCGAAGGTAATAATGTAGGAGGGGCTTTAGCCGCGATTTAAACGGGTTGCAACTAAATCCCCGCCTGCTTGTATTGAAATACAAACTAATAAACGAAAACATAAGCGGATTTTATAATGACCAAATTAACGCTAGGTGAAAAAAGCTATACATGTCAGCCAGGTGAGTCGGTATTAGATACCCTGATAAGAGAAGAAGTTGATATATCTTATGCCTGTCAGCAAGGAACTTGTCTTAGCTGTCTTTCGCGTAGTGTTGATCAGGCTCCGCCAGAGGCGGCACAAAAGGGTTTAAAAGCGACTCAGCAACGACAAAACTATTTTCTTGCCTGCTTATGTCACCCAGAACAGGATATGCAGATTAAATTACCTGAGCAGTCAGAGATTTTTAGTCAGGGCAAGGTGATTATTAGTGAGATGCTGAATCACAATACCTTATTATTAAAAATTGAGTGCCAGGATATTCAGGAGTATTTTGCAGGGCAGTTTGTTAATTTACAGCGGGATGATGGTTTAATTCGTAGTTATTCCATTGCCAATGTGCCGCAGCAAGATGGTATTTTAGAGTTTCATATACGCCGTTTACCTGATGGCCAGTTTAGTGAATGGCTGCATGATGAAATAAGAATAGGCGATAATATTGCTGTTTCCGAGCCGCAGGGACATTGTTTTTATATTCCTGAACGTGCTGACGAGGGGCTGCTATTAGTTGGAACAGGAACAGGTCTGGCTCCTTTGGCGGGTATTCTGGAAGATGCGTTAAAGCAGGGACATACAGGGCCGGTGATGCTTTTTCATGGCTCTAGTACGGTTGAAGATTTATATCGAATTGATGAATTGCGTGAATTTGCGCAGAAATATGAGAACTTCTCCTATTTTCCCTGTGTTTCCGGTGAGCATGTGCCCGAAGAATATATTGCAGGGCGTGCCGATAAAGTGGCTTTAGCACAGATGCAGGAATGGAAAGGCTGGCGTGTGTTTTTATGTGGCCATCCTGATATGGTCAGTTCAATGAAAATGGAAGCTTTTATGAAAGGTGTGTCTATGGGGGATATTTTTACGGATGCGTTTGTGGCAGCCAGCTAGAGCTTATCGTTCCCACGCTCCAGCGTCACTGCCATTAAGTTAAGCCTATTTTACAATGTAGGATGGGCAAAGCAGCTTTATCCCGTGCCCATCATACCGATGTGATGGGCACGCTACGCTTTGCCCATCCTACATTTTGAACTGTGTTGGTTCTTAACTTAATGGCAGTGACGCAGAGCGTGGGAACTATAAAAATATAATATGTTTATCGTTCCCACGCTCTAGCGTGGGAATGCCGCCTGTGACGCTCTGCGTCACGGGACACTGAACATCCCCTGATGAATTCTCACGCAGAGCGTGGGAACTATAAAATACAATATGTCTGCTCAAGAACTCATTCAAAAAATCTCCAAAAACCTTTCCAAAACGCTTAATAAAGACCGTCAACCCATTAAACGTCAACTTGATCGTCTACGCAATGAATTAAGAAAAGGCCAAGAGGTTAAGGAAAAACTGCTTAATCTGGAACTAAAACTTAAACAATCCATAGAAAAACGCAACGCCCGTTTAGAGAGTTTCCCCGTTCTGGAATTTCCAGATTTGCCTATTTCAGCTAAAAAAGATGAAATAGCCGAGTTAATAAAGCACAATCAAGTCATTATCCTCTGTGGTGAAACCGGCTCAGGAAAAACCACCCAATTACCCAAAATCTGCCTATCAATCGGGCGTGGTGCAGCTGGCTTAATCGGTCATACCCAACCCAGGCGTATTGCCGCTCGAACCGTTGCCGACCGTATTGCCGAAGAACTCAAACAGTCGATAGGCCAGGCTGTCGGCTATAAAGTTCGTTTTCAGGATAAAACCCGGGAAACCTCTTTAATAAAACTCATGACCGATGGGATTTTACTCGCCGAGTCGCAAAATGATCCCTACTTAAATCAATATGACACCATCATTATTGATGAAGCACATGAACGCAGTTTAAATATTGATTTTCTGCTCGGTTATATGCGCTGGCTATTGCCGCGTCGCCCTGATTTAAAATTAATCATTACCTCTGCAACGATTGATCCAGAGCGTTTTTCAGAACATTTTTTCAATGCTCCGATTATCAATGTTTCAGGACGTACCTTTCCTGTGGAAATGCGTTATCGTCCGATTGAGCAGGATGAGGAAGAAGATGAAACGACCAACGATGTGCAGCAAGCTATTTTAGATGCGGTAGATGAACTGCAACATGATATTAGCGGCGATATACTTATTTTTCTCAGTGGTGAACGCGATATACGAGAAACCAATGAATCTCTGACTAAACATAATCATGGACGTTATGAAATTTTACCATTGTATTCTAAACTCAGTGTCAATGAACAAGAGCGGGTATTTAAAACCAAAGCAGGCAAACGGCGGATTGTATTAGCAACCAATGTTGCAGAAACATCACTCACCGTGCCCGGTATTCGCAGTGTCATTGACGTGGGTCATGCCCGCATCAGTCGTTATAGCCATCGTAGTAAAATTCAGCGTCTGCCGATTGAGAAAGTATCGCAAGCCAGTGCCAATCAAAGGGCAGGGCGGTGTGGTCGTGTCGCGGAAGGGATTTGTATCCGCCTATATTCACAGGATGATTATTTAAGCCGCCCTGAATTTACCGAACCGGAAATTAAACGTACCAGCCTGTCATCGGTCATTCTACAAATGGCATCGCTAAAACTAGGCGATATACGTGATTTTCCTTTTGTCGAACCTCCCGAAGATAAAATGATTCGCGATGGTTTAACGACCTTACAGGAAGTCAATGCAATGGACAAGTCAGGCAAACTTACGCCTGTCGGTCAGAAATTAGCCAAATTGCCCGTCGATCCAAAATTGGCGCGGATGTTAATTGCCGCTGAAGAAATGTCTTGCCTGAGTGAAGTGGCTATTATTGTTTCTGGCTTAAGCATACAAGACCCGCGTGAAAAGCCTGCTGATAAGATGCAACAGGCAGATACTAAACATGCAGAATTTATTGCAGAAGGCTCAGATTTCCTGAGTTTTATTAATATTTGGAATACTTTTGAAGAGCGTAAAAAACACCTGTCTAATAATCAGTTACGTAAGTGGTGTAAACAAAACTTTCTTTCCTATGTACGTTTGAAAGAGTGGCATGATGTACATACGCAGATTTTGCAGGTGATTAAAGGTGAGTTAAATCTTAAGATGAATAGTAGCGAAGCCTCTTATGAAGCCGTGCATCAGGCTTTATTACCAGGCCTATTATCCAATATCGGTTTTAAACATGAGCAATATGAATATTTGGGGGCACGTAATTTAAAATTCTTTATCTTCCCCGGTTCAGGACAGCACCGCTTAAGACCCAAATGGATTATGGCCGCTGAACAGGTGGAAACCAGTAAAGTCTATGGTCGTTGTGTCGCAAAAATAGAGCCACAATGGATTGAGCGTTGTGCTGAGCACTTGATCAAGAAAAATCATTTTGACCCGCATTGGGAGAAAAAAGCCGCGCGTGGTGCTATTTTTGAGCGTACTTTACTTTTTGGCATTACCCTGCAAAGTCGGCGAAAAATTCCCTATGAACATGTTGATCCCAAAGCGGCGCGACAGATGTTTATTCGTCAGGCTCTCGTAGAACATGACTATCAGACTCGCGCGCCTTTCTTTAAAGCCAATGAGAAATTATTAGAAGAAGTCGGTTATATTCAGCATAAAGGCAGGCGTGTAGATTTAATTGAAGATGAAGAATGGCTGTATGATTTTTATGATCAAAAACTGCCCGAAACGGTGGTTAATGGCATTACTTTTGACCAATGGCGCAAAAAAACCGAGCGTGAACAGCCACGCTTATTATTCTTGACCAAGGAAGATCTCACCCGTCAGGATGAAGGGCATATCAGCTCCTGGGAATATCCTGATGAGAAGCAAGTCGGGCGCTTAAATCTGGTATTACAATACCGCTTTGAAATTGGACATGAAGAAGATGGGGTGACAGTTATTGTGCCTGTGCATCAGTTGAACCAATTGACTGAACAAGCTTTTGAATGGTTAGTTCCTGGCTTGTTAAAAGAAAAATTAATTGCCTTGGTAAAAGGATTGCCGAAACAACTGCGCAAACATTTTGTTCCTGTACCCAATATGGTGGAACGTTGCCTGGAAGTTGAGCCGGATGGCAAAGGCTCTTTATATGAATGGCTAGCCATGCGATTACGGAAACTCACCGGTGAATCTATTCCTTTAACCGCATGGAATACAGAGTTAATAACCGATCATCTACGCATAAATTTTCGTGTGATAGATGAACAAGGTAAGCATCTGGATAATAGTCGTGATTTAAAGGCTTTGCAGCGTAAATATAATGAAACTGCCGGGGATAGTTTTAATCAACTGGCCGAAGACGAGTTGAATTACACCGGCTGTATTAAATGGGCTTTTGACGAATTACCCGAGGTTCATCAGTTTACACAAAATGGACAGAACTTTATTGGTTATCCGGCGATTATTGATGAAGGCGATGCGGTCGGTGTGCGTATTTTAGATACGCAGGAAAAAGCCGCTTTACAGCATGACATCGGTTTATTGCGCTTATTTCTGTTGCAGTTAAAAAAAGAAGCCAAATATATTCTTAAAAATCTGCCGTTTTCTCCTGAATCAGAATTAGTCTATAACCGCATGGAAAAGCACCCTGATTTGGATAAGGATATATTGAGCCGCAATTATAAAGAGGATATGCTCAGCCTGATTATCAAATCAGTCTTTGTTAATGGGCGTATGATTCGTAACGAGCAACAATTTGAGCAGTGTTTAAAAGACAATAAAGCGGAACTAATGAACACCGCAAATAAAATTGGTGAAAATGCCGTTAAGGCACTCAAACATTACGCACAGCTTAAACAACAAGTTGAGTGCTTACCGCAGCAAGATAAGTCGGTACAGGATGTGCAAACTCAACTTGGCCGACTATTTTATCAGGGCTTTTTAACCATGACGGCTAACGAGCATTTAAAGCATTATCCGCGTTATTTAAAAGCCATAGAAGTACGTTTACAAACTATGTTGCAGCAGTCTGATAAAGATCAGCAAAAAATGCAGGAAATGGCAAAATTTCAGCAATGGTATTGGCAAAGTATTGAAAAGCGTCAGAAAAATGAAATAGTAAACCCGGAGAGAGAAGCTTTCCGCTGGATGCTGGAAGAATTTAGAGTGTCATTATTTTCTCAGCAATTGAAAACGCCTTATCCGGTATCGGCAAAGCGTCTGGAAAAAGCATGGAATAGCCAGTAGTCGGTGTGGATTTATCCGCACAATGGTAATTTCTTATTATTAATGGGGTAAATAATATTACACCGCTCCTCATACCCGCATGCTTCTTACGTATACGCAGAGATTCCCGATAAAACCACTCGGAAATGATGGAGATAATGGTCATCTTTCATATGACCATAAAAGTAGTTTACACTTCGATAATCTATATGAATCAAGAATATAAACGTAGCCCGTATGGAGCTTGCGGAATACGGGACATTCGAGGCGCTGGTTTTCCCGTATTACGC
>WTCN01000091.1 GCA_013138555.1 Methyloprofundus sp.
TTTTTTTCTGCCTCAAGCCGGGCGATTTTTGTATGCTGTTTTTTCAGGTTTTGATTTTGTTGTTGTAATTGCCCATTGAGTCTTTCCAGCTGTTGATTTTTTTCTTGTAAGGTTTTACTCTGGCCTGTTGTTAAATCATTTTTTTCAATAGCAATCTTTGTTCTTTCGGTTTCAAGTTTTTTGATTAGCTGCTGACGCTCTGCCAGTTGAGTTTTTAGCTCCCCTAACTCGGCAGTGTGCCGGGTGCCCAAATGTTTTTTTAGTTGGTCTAATTCCTGTTTTTCATCATTGATCAGCTGCTGTTCAGATGCTAGCTGGTCTGTTAATTGAGCAATAGACAAGGTTGCAGTAGAGAGTTGAGTCTCTAAAGTAATTAGCTGGGTTTTAAGCAGACCTTCTTCCTGTTTATGTTTGATTAAATCTGCGCTTAACTGGATACTGCGTTGTTCTGCCTGCTTTAATTTAGAGGCTAGCTGGCTGTTATTTTTGCTTAAACTGGCTTTCATTTGCTCTACTATCTTAAGTTGCTGCCTAACCCTATCAGCATCAATTTGCGATATTTCTTCATATTTATGTATTTTGCTAGTGTTGTTAGCGTTGTTTTTGGTGTTTTTTAGCTTTGTTAGCTGGGTATTGGATTTTTTTAGATTCGTCTTTAACTGATTTAATTTTATTTGCTCATGCTTATAGTTTTTTCTGGAGCGTTCAAGCTGTGACTGCAAGTTAATTATTTCAGCCTGACGATTATCCAGTTCATTTCTAAGCAGGTTCAGTTCATCTTCATATTCAGCCTTTACCGCCATTTCAATGGTGGATGCAAAGGCAATATCCTCACTTTCTAGTCCAGAGGCCTTTCTATACCAGTTTAAAGCGAGTACCAGATCTTTATCAACACCCAGGCCTTTTTCATATAAATAACCTAAATTAATTTGCCCACGAGAATTTCCCTGATCCGCTGCTTTTTGATACCAATGTGCTGCGACAGCATAATCAGGGGCCAAACCATGTCCTTTCTCATATATTTCCCCAACATAGACCTGTGCCTCTGGATTGCCTTGTTGCGCCTGTGGTAACCAGATGGATAATGCCGTCCTGTAATCCGCACGGTCATAAGACACATATTCACCCCCCCGAATTTCACAATCGACAGAGGAGGTTTTAATGGGTTTGCGCTGGGTCAGGTAGGTTAGCCCCTGGCCTAATTTGCGTATTTGCCCTGGTAATAAGCAGTCGACAACAAGCCATTCTGAGCCATTAGATTGATGCTCCGTTGATTCTGTCGTTGTTGTGGATTGTGAGCTGCATGCTGTGATTACCACAACACAAAATGTGAGCCATGTAAAATGTAGAGAGTATTTAATTGATCGCATGTTCGAGACTCCTGAACTGAATTTTAGCTATATGTCTATCATTGCTTGTTAGTGTTTGTCAATTTTTTTTATTTATTTAGAAGATGTGCTGAACGAGACAGTAGTGCGGCTCTATTGTGTAAGTAATTACCC
Organism: Methyloprofundus sp.; assembly: GCA_013138555.1. GTDB lineage: Bacteria > Pseudomonadota > Gammaproteobacteria > Methylococcales > Methylomonadaceae > Methyloprofundus. Next base: position 1,503 of record WTCN01000091.1, read on the forward strand.
TACTTAATTTATTATTATATTATTATATTCAATGGTTTATTGACACTTTCAATAATAGGGATTAATATCGAAAATGCTTGGAAAGAACTTAATCAGGCCAATTTGTATAATCAATTTGGGAGTAAGGTAATGGTTCATATAACAAAAAAAATAAAAAGAGCAAATTCTTGGGCAAACTGGAAGCTTTTGCGAAAAGCTATGTTTTGTGGGGGGGTGGGGATTTTAGTTTCAATAAATGCTGAGGCTGAAGAAAATACGGAGTTAACGCAGCTTCAAACTGAAACTGCTAAGACGCTCGGTTCTGTCTGTGTGCAATTAGGGGAGACTCCCCCATCTACTGATGATGGGAAAGATCTGAAGGTGCAATGCGACGCGATGTTAGGGAATCCTGATGCTGAGTCGTTTGGTAGTGATATGCAAAATACAGCGACTGAAGAATTGGGAACCCCTTCCAGAGTTTCTATGAGTACATTATCAGGGCAGGTTGCTGCAATTAATACTCACCTTTTTGATATACATAAAATCAGTCAGGCTGTCGGGGGGAGTAGTGGCGATGATAGCGCTTTATTAGCTAATCGCCTGAGTCTTTTTGTTAATGGTGTGGGAGGCTTTGGTGATATTAAAGCTTCTGAGCGTGAAAATGCCTCGGATTTTTATTCGGCCGGTATTGTTCTCGGTTTGGATTATCGGTTCACTGATCATTTTGTTTCGGGTGTGGCATTCGGTTATTCCCATCTTGGCTCCGACTTTCAACAAAGCACTGATGTTTCGGGGGGTGGGATAGATTCTGATATTTATAATCTATCTATTTTTGCTTCTTATGATCTGGCAAATTTCTATATTGATGGAACATTTAGCTATGGCTGGAGTGATTATGAATTAGAACGTGGTGTCAAAATTATCGCCAGTGGTGAAGACAGGATTGCCAAAGCAGATACGGATGGCGAGCAATATTCGGCCGGTCTCGGTTTTGGCTATAACTATAATTATGATGCATTTAATATCAACCCTTATTTCCGCCTGGATTACTATCATGGCAGGATTGATAGCTATACAGAAACGGGAGCGCAGGGTTTAAACCTAAAGGTTGATGAGCAAAATTTTGACTCATTACAAAGCCTGCTTGGTGTGCAACTTGCCTATGCCTTCAGTCACTCATACGGGGTATTTATTCCGCAGTTTAATGTCGGCTGGCATCACGAGATGCTGAATAAGAGTCGTAGCATTACAGCCGAATTTGCGACGACTGATGCGCAAGATCTAAACAATAATGTTTTAACAGCGCGAACCGATAACCCAGATCAAGATTATGCCACTTTAGGTTTTGGGTTTAGCAATGTTTTTCAAGGCGGAGTACAGGTATTTTTTAATTACCAGGCTTTGCTTGCCTATAATAATGTCAATAGCAATGGTTTTACTGGAGGGGTACGCTTTGAATTTTAAATATGATGGGTATCCGGTTTCCTGTATTAAGTGAGTAGCCTGTTTGGGGATATTAGCCGATACCCTGTCATTATTTATATGGTATCGGTGTAAGATGCGCTTCGTGCCTCAGCACATCCTATATGGATCAATGTCAAAAAGAAAATGAGCCAAGAGCTTTAGTTTTTATGCTGCATTGAATAGCTAAAGCACTTGTGGAAAGTGATAAATGAAAGTCACAAAAATACCAACATTCTTTTTAATTCTGGCACTGACTTCCTGTGTGAGTCCAGCAAATAAATTTTCCAGGAAAGCATTGGAATATGGTTTTGATAGCCTGGAAATAAGCTCGGATAGCTTTACACACCGAATTTATTTTAATCAATTTGTGTTGCACAGTGCTGATCCTAAAAGGCTTCATGTTTATCTTGATGGTGATGGAACGCCATGGCTTAGACATCAATGGATTGCAAAAGATCCAACATCCAGAAATCCGTTAATTTTACGTCTGATGCACTTAGACAAAACGCCTGCTATCCTTTTGGGAAGGCCCTGTTATTATGGCTTGAATAAAGGTATTCATTGTGAAAATAAGTACTGGACCTCGCATAGGTATTCCAGTGTAGTGGTAAACAGCATGGTCTCTGTTTTAAATGCCTGGGTAGAAAAAAATAATTATAAAGAGCTGGTTTTTATTGGTTTTAGTGGAGGAGGAACCCTGGCCGTATTAATGGCTAATAACGTGAATATAACCACAAAAGTTGTGACAGTCGCTGCAAATTTAGATGTAAGAGCTTGGAGTGAGTTTCATGGTTATAGGGGATTAGACAATTCACTGAACCCTATTGAAGAAGCGATATTAAACACAGATATTCAACAACTGCATTTCGCTGGAAAGGAAGATAACGTTGTGCCAGCCTTTATTATTAAAAAATATGCACAGAGTCAGAAAAACTCAAGGTATTTTGAAGTTTCTGGTAATGGGCATGTATGCTGTTGGGAGGTGGGGTGGCCGGAAATACTTGATATTATTGATAAAAAAAAGGCTATCAACTTAAGAGGGGATGGGTTTTTACGATGAAGAGCATGAAGTTAATGAAGAAAAAAGCTAACCCCTTCATTCTCGCCATGGTGAAATATTCTTCTCCTGCACCTATATTCTTAGATGCCCCGTCTTAAGTTTATAGCCATAAAAAAACATATAATAATACCTTGGTAACCTCCAGCTATATTTTATAAGGGAGTACTTTTAGCTTTAAGTCGAGCTGTTCAAGAAGATCCTTTGAAGCCGGTTTTACTAGGGGTATTTGAGGTTGTGTTATATCCCTTTTTAATAATCGTCGCGCCAAGGATCCTAGTTTCTTATTATTAAGAAAATCAGCACGTAATAAACCATTCTGATATAGGTCAATAAAGCCGGACTCAGTTTGAATATGCTGTGCAAAAAAGCCCTCCTGTTTAAAACCTAAATGTATGGTATTTCTTTGTGCGTCAAGATTATAGCCATATACAAATGAGGTAACTTTATTTAGTCCTGCCAAATTAAACGCAAATTCTAAAACCAATAAAGAAGCCTCTAAACCAAGACTCCCTACCCTATGTAGAGTACAAGGAAAACCTAGTAAAAACTCAGCGCGACGATGTGTTACTTGATGATCGGCTAATGCAGCTAAGCCTATAGGGGTTTGTTGCTGTTTTTCATGTTTCAGAATTACCCACTCAATACGTTTTAATTCCTGAGGTAATTTGGTCTGCTCATTTTTTAGGCGATCTTGTATTTCTTTTTTCAGTACCGTTCTACTCTGCGTTAAGCGATATAAATCCATGAATGAATCATTTTGATAGCAGTCATAAATAAAGTCTATATATTCTGGAGAAGCACGTACCAAACTGAGTTGACTGCCATGTAACGTTTGTAACCCGAGGGGAATACAAGTAAGCAAGTTATTTTCCACCATTATCATTTTCTGGCTCCGGCGTAGAACCATTGCCGTTATCCCCGAACTTAGAACCACTGCTGTCACCCCCGCTTGACTTAGAGCCATTTTCATCAGTAGAAACTTTTGAGCCACTCCCCTCGCTTCCAGCAGTTTTTCTTTCTATTTTGTAATGGTCTAGTTCCGAAACACTAGCAGATGAAAAATCAAACTCTCCATCCACTAAAGGAATTGAAACAGCCTGAAAATAAATATTATCATCATCAAAATCAAGGTGCTCCAAATCATTTAAGTTCAGTGAAACAATTACGGAACGTCCATTTTTATTCGTAATATTTCCCAGGGGAGTCGACTCTTGATTAAATGGCCCAAAAGTTTGGGCAGGGTGTACAGTAAATGCAGAAATAATCTTCATTGTATCTCGATCCAAAATTAAATTGCTTAGCTGTAAATCAAGCCACTGAGATGCATCCCCTTTAATTGTACTATAGGCTAAAAAAACGACAACGGGCGTATTGTTACTTTGTTGAATATTATTCATGATGAAGTCAATTCGTGGCTGCTTACCACTATCGACTGCTTTGCCAAGGTCATTTGCATAAATAGTTCCAGTCTCTGTGGATGTAACCTTGCCACTATTATTTTCATTAATAACTGAATCACTGATATTAACAGGGGGAGTTAGGATCTCCAAAGGGTAGCCTATCTGATCAAGTGACATGGGAGCGGCTATTGAGCTACTGGAATTGTCTTGCTTGCCTAAACTTGTAGCTGAAACTAAGTTAGTAGTGGATGCTAACTTACCCACTACAGCGATTGAAATAATGTTCTTTGTATGCTTTTTCATTAAAATACCTTTCCCAATATTAAGTGTTTATCAAGCCCCTAAGGACAGTGTTAGTGTAAAAAACTTCCAAAAACTATTTAAACGTATTGACCTAAATGGTAACGAAATATTATTATCTATATTCTTCGCCAATTTTTATTTTAGCCAAAAATGGTGATTTTAGTTCCATATAAATCAATTATAGTTATATGGCAATACCTTCGCCAGAAATCACGCAACATTCTCATGGATTCTACCCAGTTCTGCGGCCTGAAAAAGCTTATCATTCATTAATAACTCCTCTGCATTTAAGTTGAGAGATTTAATAATCCTACGCGTGTATTTTCGTGCCCTAAAGGCATCTCCTTACACACAAGTATTAGGTTTAATATAAATCAATGAGTTACATGATTGTATTATTTTTATACAATTCTCTGTAACCCTTGATTTTACTGAATTCTTAAATTTCACCACATTTATG
>WTCN01000008.1 GCA_013138555.1 Methyloprofundus sp.
TGCTATTCTATAATGTTTTCTAAACGCTCATTATAAATCTAGCTATGCATCCAATGCTCACTATCGCTATCCGCGCTGCGAGAAACGCGGGCGACATCATTCTTCGTGCATCAGAACATGTCAGCCACATTCAAATTGATAATAAGGAACAACATGATTTTGTCACTGAAATTGATCGTCAGGCAGAACGGGAAATTATTAGTGTTATTAAAACCGCCTACCCTGATCATGCTATTTTGGCAGAAGAAAGTGGCCAGCATGAAGGCAATGAATATACCTGGATTATTGACCCGCTTGATGGAACAACTAACTTTCTACACGGTTTTCCTCATTATGCCGTTTCGATTGCACTAAAACACAAAAGCCGCCTCGAAGTCGGGGTTATTTATCTGCCGTTAACAAATGAACTATTCACCGCCGCCAGAGGCGAAGGTGCAATGCTAAATAACCGTCGCATCCGTGTTGCTAAACAAGCAAGCCTTGCCGGTTCATTGATTGGTACTGGTTTTCCTTTCAAAGCACAGCAGCAAAAATATCTGGATGCCTATCTGGATATGTTTAAAGCGGTGTGTACTAATACTTCCGGAATACGCCGCACTGGCTCAGCCGCAATAGACTTAGCCTTTTTAGCAATGGGACGCTTAGATGGTTTTTGGGAAGTGGACCTAAAACCCTGGGATATTGCTGCCGGGATTATCATTGTCAAAGAAGCAGGCGGTGTCGTTACCGATCTTTCATTTAATGATCAATATCTGGAGTCAGGCAATATTATTTCGGCTAACCCCAAAATGCACCAATTACTGTATCAGCTGCTTGAGCCACATGTGACGGATAATTTGAAATAACCAAGAAACAAGCAAGGTTGGGGCAAGGAACAAACCCCAACCACACCTAAACTTATACTATAGATTCTCAGAAAAATAACTTCACGGATACCATCCCTCAAAGGGATGTTATCCATTATACAAATGAAATTTATTTAACTGAGAAACTATATACGATTATTTCGCTCCCTTAACTTGCTGGCAACGGCCTCATCATCACCGTTTTCCCAGTCATCACATCCAGTGTTTTCCCTAATCGCTTAAACACTGACTCCTGTGTATAGGGAACCCCATATTTCTCGCATAAAGCCTTCACTTTTGGCTGCGCTATATGATAGCGACTTAAAGGCATATCCGGCCAGATATGATGTTCAACTTGATAATTCAACCAGCCTTGAAGAAAATCAATGCGATCAGTCCCGGTATTGAAATTAGTTGAGCCAAATATCTGCCTAAGATAGAATTCACCTTTATTCGTCGCCTTTTCGTCAAATACATACAAATCATCCCCGACATGATTCGTACCAATCACTAAAAAAGTATGTATATTAGTAAACACTTCAGCGATTAAGGAATTAATTAATACATTCGTTGCCGCTAGCGTACCACCTATTGCAGTAACGATACCAATAGGAATAAATAATAGTGGAATTAATGCAAACCTGATTGATATATAAGGTAGCAGGCAGCGTGTCCATAATTCTTTCCCTACAGGCTGCAACGGATTCCAGATATCGAGTCGTGAATAAGTCACCGGCTCTTTACCTGCTTTTTTATCTCGAAAACGCTGTAACTCTACCAGGGTAGAAGGCGCATAATAGATAAACTTCCAGGTACATGCCATTACCCCTAGAAACAAATATCTTAGCCATTGCGGCATATTAATGTTTCTAAAGTCTTCGGTATTGAACTCTACCTGATCCGGGTCAGCCTCTTCCCCCAGATTATAATGATGCAAATCATTATGCTCTTTATCCCAGGCTTCAGGTAACATCCACTCTAGCCAGTCAATAAAGCGTCGTTTGCCTTTGGCAAAACCTTTACTGGTATAGCGTTCGGGAATACCTTCGATTTTATCATAGGCCCGGTGAGTAATATGGTGTGCAATTGTCGTCCAGCGCGTTACATTGCCCTGGCTAATAAAAAAGGCGGACACCGGATTAGGAATAATCCAGGCGGTTCCATAACCAATCGCGGAACAAATACGTCCCCAGCGTTCAATTTTTTTTAAATGTCGAAAATCATCCATACCCAGATCACTTAAAACTTCCTTGCGGACATTATCCATGTCTTTAGCAAATTGCTCCCGGTCAATTGCATGGTAAATATGTTGAGTCACAACGTTTGTTTCCTTAAAAGACAAAACGACTAGTATATCATTCTCTTGCTTTGAGAGGCGACCAGATTGAGATGCGGATCTTTAATCTGTCTTTTAAAATACAGGCTATGTGATGCCCCAAACTCAACTCAGTTTTTTATCCCCTAGCAGTACAACATTAACAACCTCATTTTCTTCATCCGGGTCAAACCTGTTCCAATGGGTATGAGAGCGTTGAATAGCAAGTACCTCAGTCTTTTCACCCTTTATCAGGTATTCTTTATGGTACGATTTTAGCGGCGCACAATAAAACCCATTACATACATCTGAACGCATTTCTCTTGGTAAAACGCAACCTTCCCTTGTTTGGTTAATACATGCTCCCGCTATTGATTTAGTACTAATTTTTGATAGATATAAGTCTAAAACATCCTGTTCAGACAAATCAGGGTGCGTGTCCAGATAACATCGCATTGTAACAACGCTAAGATAGGCATGATCACCGCCCACAGGACAACATCCCCCTTTACATAGGGCACAGAGCTGATTACTCATTGATTTTAATAGGGGCTGATTAGCAAATAATTGCTCAACTTTAAGCACTCTGTCATGATTCTCATAATTTTGCTCAAAGATTTCATCTGTCACTTTAGCTGCATCTGCAAAACAGGCAGCCTTACTGATGATGCTTTTTAAATGTTTGCTATAAATTTCAAGGCGTTCTTCTGTGATAGGTATAGACCTAGAAAGTCCAGAAGGAATTGTTAAGGTATGGATATTTTTTGCTACCAGGTGAGGGTTTTCACTTAATATAGATTGCAGAATCTTCTGGTTTTCTAGCGACTCTTTTAACTCGATGTCTTCTCTATACTTTATTGCGGCAGCGTCCTTAGCTCTTCGTTCATGAATTATTTTTTTGTTTCTATCTAAATGAAAAGCAAATAAAGCAGGTGACAATTTGTTCTTTTGACTCATTACTGCTTTGCAATCATAAGAACTACAGACCAAATATCCCCGTTTTTCATATAATAAAAAATCAGAATAATTAACCTGACAATCACAAACCTCACATTTACTTTGACTGGAAAATTGAGTTCGTATAGTTTTGTCTGTCATCTATGCTCCCCCTAATTGGACTATAGCACATATAAGCAGCGTTACATGCTTTTCGAAAAGCGATAAGACCTAACTACCCCCTAGAATTGCGCGCTCCTAAATAAAAAATGAGTAAAGAGATATCTAGATAACTTAAGCTCAAGCATTATTGAGTTTTTTAAAATCAAACACACAAATGCGCTTCGTACCTCAGCTCAGTCTACCTATTACAAGCTGCTTAACTTAATGTCATTGGAGCGCGTAGGCTGGGTTAGCTTATTGAGCTCCGCGAAATAACGTAACCCAGCATTTACCCCACCTCATATCCAGCGTAGCTGCCCAATGCCTAGGATAAGCCTTTCGCTCAACCCAAAGGTGAAACGATGAATAAGGCCAATCTATTGCCTGTTGAACATAACCATGTTTAACAGAATTGAATAACTGGGGTCAGATACACATTAAATATCCCCCATTTTATTACACCATCCAGTAGGCCGTCCTACTTTACAATACCTTCGCCAAATTTAATTTTTACGAAAAACACAAACTTACCAGCCATATAAAACAATGAGTTATAGTTGTGTTTTATATGAAAAATAGACTATTTTTCATTTTGGCGAAGGTATTGACTTTATGTAACACTTAATTTGTATTTGATCCTAAAGTCTGGCAGATTAAACACCACTCCCACACCCTTAATCAAACTCAATATTATATCTAATATCACTACTATGAGTAGAACCCGCACGTGTTTCTATACTGATATTTTGAGTCAGTTTGTATATCACTGCAAATTGCATTTGTGATGTCAGTACATCCATAATATATCTGGCATATAAATCGGCTGATATACGCTTGCCAATGACCATGGAATTTTGACCGACAGATGTGCTTTTCATATCAAATTCATCTATCCCTATCACTCCCATTAAAGCATCAATATAATCTCGTCCCAGGCTCATCGCTGCACTCGCCAGTAATGCTGCATTGCTACTATCACTTTTACCCAGTGGCGCACCCGTTAATAAATAAGCCAGTGATTCACTTTCACTTAAAGCTGGTTCAGTATAAATAGTGGTAATGGGGTTTTTAAGTGTGCCTGTCATCCTCAGGTAGGCAATGGTTTTATCATCCCAGTCAGATGCTCGACGTGATGCCAGGATATTGACTCCAGGATTCTCCATATCTCCGCTAAATAATAGCCGCCCTTTTTCTATGTTTAAATCCTGCCCATAGGCTTGATAAGTTCCCTTGACTGAATTGAGTGTATTATAGAGTTTAAGCTGATTTCTTTTCTGCACGGCACGCAACTGACCTTGCAAATGTGTCTTCAAACCAAAACCCTCAAGCGACACAGATTCCCCCAGCAATACATTAATATCGGCATCTAGTGCATAACCAGGCGTTTTCGGCTCACTCTTTTTATCAGTGATAATCACTTCATCATCACTCAGCGCAACCGCCCCTTCAGGCAAGCTCTCAAAAATCAGCGTGGCCTTTGAAATCCCCAGCTCACCTTCTAATTTAGCTCCCTGTTTATCCCCCTTCAAGCGAAGATCAGGACTTATCCAGATCTGCATTTCCGGGACTTGCATGACTTGTAATTCCTCACCCTTGATCGCCAGCTGAAATGTTAATTGATCACTGATATATTGATCAACCTGCCCCTCAATCACTATGG
>WTCN01000212.1 GCA_013138555.1 Methyloprofundus sp.
TCTTACATGACCGCCTTGAGTCCGGTGCAAGTACGTATTTTGACTTTACTGGGCTTCCCTTTAACCATTTATCATCGGCTTACGGCGCAATCCGATGAACTAGCAACCTAAATGGGCGAACGGTGAGATTTCACTTTCGGGCAACTCGATGACGTAATCATCAAATTCATCACTTGATTCAAACCCATCAACAAACCTAGTATTTTTCAGCTTTTTATTATAAGAAAGAGTCGCAAATGTTTTGCATGTAGGCTTATGCCAAAAGCTTCGCTGTTCTTCCAGTGTTTTTCTATCAATTCTACACGTTGCTGATATATAAGATTGCCAGCCAGATTTTATAGTTCCACCACCTTTATAAGGGGCTTTTTCAACATAAATAAATCGCTCAGTCTTTTTGACTATCCTGTGGCGTAGCCATACCCAGCGGCATTCGAGTACCATCCATTCGTCCTCAGGACTGTAAAGAAACTCAATAAAGGTAGCATTGCCTACACCTATTGGTGTAGCAGTTGATTTTTTGTAAGCGGCTCGCCTTTTAATATAACCTTTAGCATAGTCACTATTAGGGGTAAGTGAGTAGCCTTCTGGTATATAAATACAAGCTATTTCTTTCAATTGATCTTCAGTTATTGTTTCCTCTAAAAGAGAAGGCGACATATTGGATAAATAGTGAAAAGGAGTATCCCAAATGCTAAGAAAGTAGTTATCATTTCCTTTTTTTATATAAGAGACAACAGGAAGCAAGGATTTGAACTGCCTCGTTAATAGCCAGTTAAATTCATCATCATTATCAAAATTAATTTTATTGTCTAGGGCGTATTGTGAGGCTATTTCAAGCACTTCATCTTTATGCTTTACTATACCAGATAGATAAGGGGGTCTATATACATCTCCACTAGGCCAAATATCCCACAAAGCCCAAAGATAGCCTTTTGTTCTATGTAAATCAATGTCTTTTCCAGCATCAAGAATAGATGTGCCTATTCTTAAATCTAGTTCTCCTTGGGTTATTGATGTTACAGAAAAATACTGTCCTTCCATTGCTTTTCTTTATGGTAATTAATTATGAGTTTATGAAAAATGTAACGCCCACATCACCAGCCACAGTGAGGGGCATGGTTTTTGCGACAGCAAAAAGCGTGACGCTTACTGTGGTCTGAGTGCATGTGATTGTTATACCTTATTTTGAAGCTGTCACAGTTTATATTTCCGCGACACCTTGCTCTTTTTGATTTACAAGGTGATGGTGGGAGTCGTCAGTTTCACTTTCACACCTAGATTTTAATGCATCATAAAGGCGCTAGATTACATCCATCTTTTTACTTGGTTTTCTAAATTTAAGTAAAGTTCTTCTGTACCGCTTAATTCTCTTCTTTTTATTATATAAGCTTCAGTCATTCCCCATAACTCTATAAATGCACGCATTCTATGATCTTTGAAAACATGCTCATCATATATATCTGCATTGATACCTATGCAAATGTGCTCATGAAAGTTTAATACTTTTCTAACTGCATTTTTCACCTCTAAAAATGAGGTTTCATTCAAATTGTCTTTCGGCTTATCTGCGTAGACTTCAATATTTATCTCGTTATGCTCATGAACTTTCCTAATAATATTCATTGAGTTGGTTAATAACTCATTCTCAATGGATCTTTCAAACAAGGATATAGTCGCTTGTTTTCTGGCAATTTCTCTTGATGACTTAATTGAGTTCTTAGCCATCCAAACAGCAAAAACCCCTGAAATAGTCATTATCACAGGGGTTATTAGATAGTGTGAATTTTCTACGCATTGCAATGCGGAATTTAATTCAGCGGGCATTCTATAAGCGGCCCCATAAATCTTCTTCATTAAATTTCATAGTGTACACTCCGATAGTAATTTTAATAATAGGCGCTATTAACTGCGCTTTGTTCCAATAAAGACTACATAGAACATGTTGCCTACAAGGAAGTATAGTATATATTTAGGCTTCGCAAGGCAATAGATGCACATCACATAAACAAAGTAAAGTTACCAACCTTATCTCTAGGCTAGAGAGTATAGGGGACTCTATACCTTTTGTATATTTAAGTAAGCTAGGCATAGGCAAAGAGTGCGGTAGTAAGGTGACTTTCTTCGTCTTAAGACTTACTTAAAACTAGTTAACCTGTCTCTAGCTAACTAGAGAAGAAGTAGTCTATCTTACGCTACCAATGTCTAACTTGGTAGTAATCAGGGCTGCTTTTTTTCTCTAAAGAAGTACAAATGCTTTCTAGCTAAACTGAGAGGGTATAACATCTTAGCATTTATACGTTGTGCGCAGCATTACGTATAAATGTCTGTTGGACAATGCCGTGGGGGTTGCCCGGTTACTATATTAATGGAAATTGTTTTTTGATATTCAAGCCAGGAGACTGTTTTCTTGCGTTCCCTGAATGGATACTTCCCCAAAAAAGTGGCAATATTACAGCAACCCTACATTAATCCCCTCACTTTTTTGACTATTATGTCCCATTTCTGCATGACAGGCAATAACAAATTCTCAACCTGCCAGTTGCTTTTTTTCATCACATGCCAATGTGTGAACTGAATAGCTGTCAGGCTAACAGTTGCCATCGTTTTTTGAGTGAGGGTATTTGATATAGACTTCGCATATTGCCTTGGTGACAGGATGGACATAAACAGACCGGTTTCTCAGGTTCGTTAGGCTTCATTATTTGAGTGACCGTGGATGACAGATGACCTGCGGCCTGGAGTAATTGACGTAACAGTGTCACGCGCTCCCGACGAACACAGTTGGCCAAAAAACCAAAGTGACGGATACGCATAAAACCACTGGGCAGGACATGCATCAGGAAGCGGCGGAGAAACTCGACACCCTCCAGTTTCATGATCTTTTTCCTGTTATTGTCCGCATAGTCTTTCCAGTGAAAGTAAACGTGCTGCTCATCCGTTTTTATGATCCGATAATTGCTGATGGCTATCCGGTAGGTATATCGGGAAAGGTATTTCACGACGGTTTCAGGGTTCTCCAGATAGGGCTTGATGTAAATTGACCATTTTTTTCTCATCACTTCATCAAGTACTTTGCTGACTTCATTATCCCCGGTAATGCGAAACAGATCACCTTGCTGGTAGGCGTGTCTAAGCAGGCTGACCATCTTGCCTCGAAAGACTTTTTTCAGTGCATTGACCGGATATAGATAATCACTTTGTGTGCTTTCAATCGCATCATGTCCTTCTTTCAGTGCCACGCCTGGAATGAGGCAATGAATATGGATATGACGCTGTAAATTCTGTCCCCAGGTATGAAGAACACAGGTAATCCCTAGCTGCCCTGTTAAGCGTTTATGTGTTTTGGAAAACAGGCTCAGTGTTTGCCAAAGGGCTTTAAAAAACAATGAATAGACCTCGCCGGGATGCAATTGACACCAGGCATTGAATTCATGAGGCAAGGTGAAAACCAGGTGGTAATAGCGAACGGGAAGCAATGCTTCTTGTTGTTTGTCTTCCCATTGTTCTGAGGCCTTTTGTTTACAGCGCGGACAATGGCGGTTGCCACAGCTATGGTAAAGCCGCTGCTCATAACCGCAGGCTGTGCATTGGCTGTATTCACCGCCAAGATCTTCAGTCTGGCACTGTACAATACTCTGGCAAACACTGGCTTGGTCGGGTGTCAGGCAGTAGCGTTGACGATAGGCAGGCAAGAAATCCTGAATGACCTGTGCCATATCCGCTGGCGTGGATTTAAAACGGTTCATCGGATACCTCCGGCTTGTGCATAAGCCTATCATCAGGGGCAAACTGTGCCAGCAAATCGGAAGCCATGACCTGGGTGCCTGGAACCCAGTGAAGATATTTTAATGTGACCCTGATATCGCCATGCCCCAGAAACAGTTGTAATTGATGGATGGGAAGTCCGTGTTCCAGTTGATGGGTCGCATAGGCGTGCCTTAGGCTGTGAATCCCACCTGCTTTATGGATGCCCGCATCAAGTTTGGCTTTGGTAAACACTTTTTGAACACTGGATATTCCCAGAGCTTTTTTCTGCTGCTGACAGGAGCAAAACAGGTAGTGCTTAGGGTGCCAGGCTTGCCAGTAAACTCTCAGCAGATCCAGTAGGGTTGATGACAATGGAATTGAGCGATCTTTTTTCCCCTTGCCCTGAACAACGCGTAACAGCAAGCGTTCTGAATCAATATCATCCTGGGTTAAGGCAACTAATTCACTGACTCTTAACCCGCAGCCATAGCACAAACTCAAAAGTGTCAAATGTTTTAGGTTATGGGTTGCCTGCAAGATGGAATACACTTCTTTTTGAGTCAGTAATACGGGGATTTTTTGAGGCCGTTTCGGCAGGGGAAGATCAAGAAAAAAATCTTCTTGCTCTAAAACATGATGGTAACAGAACTTCAGAGCCATCATGGTTTGATGCACCGTTGAGGCCGACCAGTTTCGTTCGCAAGCGGTTGTCATCAGCCAATGCTTTACCTCTTCTGAATCAATCTGGTCGGGTGAGCGGTGATAATAAGTGCTGAGTTTGATCACAGCACCGAGATAGGCCTGCTGTGTCTTGGATGCAAATTGCCTGAAGGCCATCAGGTCAATCATTTTTTGACGTAAAGGTGTCATGTTGATTCTCCTCATTTAATTAAAAAGGAGATTTAAGTATCAACCTATCGGCTATTTATTGCGAGTTATTTAAGGGCGGAAGCGGCAACCTTAAATTATGCATTGCCGGAAATTTCAGCAAGGAAAGCTACCGCGGTAGCGGTTTTGTTCAACAGTTTATTAGACCGAACCCAGACATATTGACATATACGGAATTCCGCCTATCTACCTTTTAACCTTTTCTTAGGCAGAATCCATACTATCAGAATTACCTAGCGTTCCACCTAATTCGTTTATGTGCCACATTATAACTATCTTCTCTCATTGTCAATTATATTTCATGATAAAACCTAATTGGGATGATTTTCATGCAATTCTTTTGAAAAATAAAATCCCTCAAAACCAGCAATCTTTCTATGTTAAACGTATCGAAACCTTTTTAAGGTTTCTACATAATTCTGATTTAA
>WTCN01000155.1 GCA_013138555.1 Methyloprofundus sp.
GCAGTATCACCTGAATTTCTAAGATCAATGGTTTCAATCTGTAAGGATTTCTTTTTAGCGAGTGCCAGTAAGCCACTGACAGGAACTCGCCCACAAGCGCTGTCGTAGTCTAAGTGCTGATAATCAAGATGTTCGATTTTCTTGCTGGTTTCCATGTCTAAGCGTTGCGCAGTGGCATAATCATGAAAATGGCTGAGATCTGAGCTGATAACGATTAAGGTATCGGGTTTGCCATAAAACAGTTCAAGCAGTTGCTCTATCTGTTCGGCTGGGCAATCACCTGCCACAATTGGAATCAGACGAAATGAGTCTAAAGTCACTTGTAGAAAAGGTAATTGAACTTCCAGGCTGTGTTCATATAAATGTGCCTCATCCCTGTAATCGACAAAAGGCAAGTTGCTTAAAGAGGCTATTGCCTGTGTATCTAATGGAATATCGCCTAACGGGGTTTTAAATATTTCGGCATGAGAAAGTGCAAGACCAGTAAACCCTACCCTATGAGATGGGCCTAATAAAACCACACGTTTAGTTGTGCTACGCCTGGAGCGTAAACGAGCATAAGCACTCGCGGCTATTTCACCGGAATAAATATAGCCTGCATGCGGTACGATGATAGCTTTAGGGGCTTTATCGCTTGCAGTAACAGCCACCTGTTGTAAATAGCCTTCCAGCATGGCCTTTAAAATATCTGGATTGTCAGGATAAAACGAACCGGAAACAGCGGGTTGACGTATGTTTGGCATATTATTCCCCGTTATGAGTGTCTATTTTTATTCACTATATAAGCTAAATAATGTTAAATTACAAGTTATTTTAAATAATAAATAAAGCATCCTCCATTTTCCAGTTTACACAGGAGCTTGATGACTTTAGCTATTGGATGCCTGATAAAGAGCTAAAGTTCTTTTGCTTCTGCATAAAATTCTTATGTCTGAGGTGTATTATGTATACCAGAGAAAAATCTGAATCAACCGTTGCAACCCACTATTGGCATGAGCTAGGCGATGGGCGTATACAATGTGATTTATGTCCGAGATTTTGTAAATTACATGAAGGCCAGCGAGGCTTATGTTTTGTCCGCAAAAATGAGGATCATAAAGTTGTATTCACCAGCTATGGGCGTTCTAGTGGCTTTGCCATTGACCCGATTGAAAAAAAACCACTGAATCATTTTTACCCTGGCACGTCAGTGCTTTCATTTGGTACAGCTGGCTGTAATCTGGCATGCAAGTTTTGCCAAAACTGGGATATTAGCAAGTCACGCGAAATGGATTCGTTAATGAGTCTTGCAGGCCCTGAAAAGATTGCCCAGAAAGCATCCGAGCTCGGCTGTTTAAGTGTTGCCTACACCTATAATGATCCCGTTATTTTTCATGAATATGCCATTGACACAGCGCTTGCCTGTCGAGAATTAGGTATCAAATCCGTTTCTGTTTCAGCGGGCTATGTCTGTCCTGAGCCCAGGGCTGAGTTTTATCAAGTGATGGATGCTGCCAATATTGATTTAAAAGCTTTTACCGAGCGCTTTTACCATAAATTAACAGGCTCTCATTTAGCACCAGTATTGGATACTCTACGCTATTTGTATCACGAAACACCGGTATGGCTAGAAATAACAACACTTATTATTCCCGGTGAAAATGACTCCAGAGAAGAGTTAGAGAAAATGACGCAGTGGGTAGTGGAAAATCTGGGCAGTGATGTGCCTATACACTTTTCCGCCTTTCACCCTGACTGGAAAATGCAGGATAAGCCGCCTACCCCAATCTCTTCATTGCTAATGGCACGAGATATTGCCTTAAAAAATGGTGTGCATTATGCCTATGTTGGCAATGTTCATGATAAGGCCGCTGATAGTACATATTGTCATCACTGTGGGCAGTTATTGATAGGCCGCGACTGGTATCAACTATCTGACTGGAATTTGACTGAGTCAGGTGCGTGTAAAGTCTGCGCTACTCAATGTGCAGGACATTTTGCTGCTAATCCGGGGGACTGGGGGCCCAAGCGTATGGGGGTTCGTTGCTAAAAACCCGATAGTTGTGTAGCCCGTATGGAGCTTGCGGAATACGGGAAAGTGAGTGCACTGCTCTTCCTGTATTTCGCAAGCTCCATACAGGCTACATTAGAACAGAGACTTTCGGATATTATTAAATCCGCACTCCTAAGCGTATGGAGTTCGTTGCTAAGTGTCTTTATACTTTATAAGGCAGGCAGGCAGGCAGGCAGGCAAGCAAGCTTTCATCAAAATGTCTTCTCTTTAGATTTACAGGAAACACACCAACCACTAAACATAATGCCTAAATAAATACCGCAGGAGAAACCCCAAACCTTTTACTGATTTTTTTAACTTGCTCAATATTTAAAGCTCTTTTTCCTGACAATATTTCAGAGACAACACCTTGACTACCGATTTCTTTTAAGTCAGATTGTTTTATTCCATGTTCCTGCATCAGGTACTTCAAACTCTCTATTGGGCTTCCTGGATTTATGCTGTAATTTTTATCTTCATAATTTTCTACCAAATTAGCGATTGTTTCCATAACAGCTGATAACTCGTGACTTTCATTCTCACCTATCTCATCGATTAAGTTATCTAAGGTTTCTACTAAATATTGATA
>WTCN01000192.1 GCA_013138555.1 Methyloprofundus sp.
TGGTCGGAATACCGCCCATATTATAATGCACCGTCGGAATCACAGGGATAGGCTCCTGAGTCACATCAACCCCGGCAAAAATCCGTGCCAGTTCAGAAATACCCGGCAAACGTTCATGAATCACCGCAGGGTCTAAATGCTCAACATGTAAATAGGCATGATCCTTATGTTCACCAATGCCACGCCCAGCATTGACTTCCATAGTAATCGCCCGACTCACCACATCACGAGAGGCTAAATCTTTAGCACTCGGCGCATATTCCTCCATAAACCGCTTGCCATCAGAATTGGTTAAGTAGCCCCCTTCTCCACGCACTCCTTCAGAAATCAAACACCCTGCGCCATAGATACCCGTCGGATGAAATTGAATAAACTCCATATCCTGTAACGGCAATCCAGCACGTAAGACCATCGCACTACCATCCCCTGTCACCGTATGTGCCGAGGTACAGGAAAAAAAGCAACGCCCATATCCCCCCGTAGCCAATACCGTTGTATGTGCTTTAAATACATGTAAAGAGCCATCATCCAGACACCATGCCAATACCCCCCGGCACGCGCCTTCTTCCATGATGAGATCAATCACAATATATTCGATAAAAAATTCAGCCTCATGCTTCAACGATTGCTGATACAGGGTATGCAAAATAGCATGCCCTGTCACATCGGCAGCGGCACAGGTCCTTTGTGCCGTGCCTTCACCAAAATGAGTCGTCATCCCACCAAAGGCACGTTGATAGATTTTGCCATCTTCATTACGCGAAAAAGGTACGCCATAATGCTCTAACTCTAAAACTGCAGGGATTGCCTCACGACACATATACTCAATCGCATCCTGATCACCCAGCCAGTCAGAACCTTTAACGGTATCATACATATGCCAGCGCCAGTCATCTTCGCCATTATTGCCTAAAGCGGCACTAATGCCGCCCTGTGCTGCAACCGTATGACTACGTGTCGGAAAGACTTTACTGATACAAGCTGTTTTCAAACCTTTTTCAGCCATGCCAAAGGTTGCGCGCAAGCCAGCGCCCCCTGCACCCACAACTAAAACATCGTATTCATGCTCAATAATTTTGTATTTATCTTTCATTATTTATTAATTACCCTGCCGAAATAGCAATGCGAATGGTGAACACTAATGATGCAATGGCTGCACCCAGAAAAAATAACTTAATCCCCCAGATCAGGGAAATTTTTAACCACTCAGGACTTAAGTAATCTTCAATAATAACCTGTAAGCCCAGTGCAGCATGATAAAAACCGATAAATGCCCACGCGATTAACAGCGTAAAATTAACGGGTTTAACAAGCCACTGTTTTATTTCAGGGTAAGGTGCGTAAAAAAGTTGCTGTATAAATAATATCAACCAGAAAGAGAGAAAAATTAACGCAACCGCCGTGACTCTCTGCATCCACCAATGAGTTGTACCACTTTTTGCAGAACCTAGGCCCTGCGCCTTTGCCAAAGGTGTTCTATAATCCATCTTTACCCTCCTAAACGGACAAACAATAAACTAAGAAACGTGAGTGCAACAGAGGCAAACAATTCTAATAAAATATAGTAATTCATTAACGGCTTTTCGTAACCTTCGCCTAGATCCCAAATCAAATGGCGAATACCATGACACAAATGGAAAAATAAAGCATACACCATTAACCAGATAGCGATTTCCACCAAAGGTTGTTGAATAAAGCCCTGCATCGTATGGTAGCTGCTAGCTCCTCCCTGAATCATCGCTAAACTAACAACAAATAATACCAGCCCGGCCGTTAACAATACTCCGGTCATTCTATGAGTAATGGAGACTATGCCGGTGAGTGGCAGTCTATAGGCTTGTAAATGAGGTGAAAGCGGTCTTTTTCTCTGTTCCATTGCACACAACACTTTTATTTATGATTAAGAGTTATAATAATACAGCAATTTCAGCTTAGGGTTGTAGTTTTCGGCATCCTTCAGATAACCATGAAAGTAGTTTACATTTTGATTTCCTACCTAACACAGAAATATAAAGTAGCCCGTATGGAGCTTGCGTAATACGGGACATTCGAAACGTTGATTTCCCGTATTACGCTTAGGCTTCATACGGGCTACAAAACGAAACTGCAAACTGATAAATGAAAGATGTCTAGTTTTTCCGTATGTAGAAAAGTACTACCCACCGGGCTGAGCCTCCAGCGTCAACTGATGCAGCTAATTTAGACTGGACAATGCTTTTCTACTCACCATTAGTTACCTAAACAGCAACATCACCAACCGCTAATAGAATTGCCCCACCCACCCAATTCAATGTACAATCAAACCAAGCTTTTGCATTTACCAGCGACACAGATCAAAATTAAGCTATAGTTAGTATATATAGCTAATTATAAATGGAACACCAGTCACTATTGCTACAAATATGCTGATTCGAAAATCTTTTATTATTCTCATTTCTCTCCTCATCACAAGTAACTTAAGTTATTGTATTTTTGTATTATATTTCTCTACCTTACTTAAAGCACCACTCTCTTTTCAGCCTGAATTATTTATTCTGATAAGCAACTGTTTGTTCATCATCGCGGCACTCTTTTTCTGGATACAACAGAAACAAAATTCCCTGCCAAAGAAAATATTAGATACGACCCTCCAACCTGGCGACTATTCAGATGCACAGCTAATACGCAAAATTCCAAATATATTGTGTATTAAAGATCACGATGGCAAATGGAGACAGGCCTCTCCAGAATATTTAGACTACTTAAATATAAAAGGTCAGCATTATGCCGGCCTGACTGATATGCAAATATCTCTTATCCCAGGTTGCAATGCGGTAGAGCTACAGAAGAACTATAACCTGGATAAAACTGCCTGGCAGCTCAAAAATCCCGTTAATGATGCCAGAATTTCCTCTCTTTCTAGTGGCGGCACTCTTTCTGTAGACCTCACATTCACGCCAGTTTTTGACCAAAAAAGGAATCCTCACAGATTATGTATTTCCGGCCAGCCTCTAAAGGCACATAAACCGGAAGGGGCTGAGGAAAAAATAACGGATAGAGAAATCGCTGATTTTGAACTGTTAACTATATTATTTGACTCCAGTCATCTAAGCTTTGCTATTCTTGATGGTGCCTTAAGAATAACCCGCATTAATGCTGAATTCTCATCATTCACAGGCTACTCTATTGATGAACTAAGAAATCAGGGAATATCCTTCATTAAAAATGGAAAAACCGACTCTAGTATTGAATCAATCATTCTCTCCTATTTTCAGTCACAAAAATTTCAATTATGGTCAGGAGATTTTAACTGTAAAAAAACTAATGGCTTTAAATATACTGCTAAATTACAGATCAAGCCTTTAAGGAATAAAACCAATTCACTTAACCAGTTTTTTGTAACGCTGATTGATATTTCTCAATATAAACTTAATGAAAAGCGTATTTTACAGATTGCTCATTATGATGACTTAACCGGCC
>WTCN01000114.1 GCA_013138555.1 Methyloprofundus sp.
GAGTTTCGCGAGCGCGTACTGCGCGGCCTCGAACGGCTGAAGGAGAGCGGCGCCACCAGCGCGCTGGTGGTCGTGCACAAGGGCATCGTGCGCACCGTCGCCAAGGCGCTCGCGGGCGACGCGGCCGCCGACGGCGACATCCCGCTCGGTGGCGCCGTGGAGCTCTCCTGCGGCGCCGACGACGTCTGGCGCGTCGGCCGCCGCGGCAGCAATCCGGAAGGCCTGGAGGACGACGCGGCGGCATAGAGCGCCGCCGCCCGCTCCTCATAGAGATAAAATGCGACTAATAACTGTTGTCGTGTCCAAGCAAGCCTTGCTACCATTTATTATTCCTATTTTTCTAATTTCTAGGGTTTCCGTCACTGCCATTAAGTTAAGAACCAGAATGTAGGATGGGCAAAGCGTAGCGTGCCCATCACATCGCTATGATAGGCACGGGATAAAACTCCTTTGCCCATCCTACATTGTAAAATAAGCTTAACTTAAGCCAGTGACGGTTTCAGTGGGAACTCATTTAAGAATGCCCTGCATCCCGTGATACAGAGCATTAAAAATTAGAATCCCAAACAAAGCTAAGAAGCGAGGGATTCTATACTTCCAATCAATCATAATAACTTAAGGAATTTACATAAAAACCTGAATGCGAGTTACCTAAGCAGCTTGTCCCTCATTAAACTGCATCGCATGCAACTTAGCATACACCGAATTTTTGGCTAATAATTCAGCATGCGTCCCCCGCTCAATAATTTCACCTGCTTCCATAACTAAAATCACATCGGCTTTTTCTATGGTTGATAAGCGGTGGGCAATAACAATGGTGGTTCTATGTGCCATCACATGCTCTAATGCTTGCTGAATATAGCGTTCAGATTGGGTATCCAGGGCTGAGGTTGCTTCATCAAGAATTAACAGAGGGGCATTTTTTAGTAAGGCACGGGCAATGGCTAAACGTTGTCTCTGTCCGCCTGATAGCTGGATACCATGCTCACCAATTTCAGTTTGCATGCCATGCGCCAGGGATTGAATAAATTCGGTTGCATAGGCATCATCTGCCGCTTTTAAAACATCGGCTTCATTTGTGTCACTGAGAATACCATAGGCAATATTGTTGTATACCGTATCATTGAATAAGGTAATATTTTGTGTCACTAAGGCTATCTGCTCTCTTAGGGAGTTTAAGGTGTATTGCGTGATTTCCACACCATCGAGTAAAATTCGCCCTTCAGAATAATCATAAAAGCGGGGAATTAGATTGGTTAAGGTTGTTTTTCCGCTACCTGATGCACCAACAATAGCGACTGTCTGACCCGATTGAATGGTTAAATTAATATTTTTAACCGCGAGCTTGTCAGCATTAGCATAACTGAAAGAAATATTTTCAAATTGTAATACCCCTTTTCCTTTTCCTTTATTGACTGTTCCCTGATCAAGCTCAGGGTCTATATCTAGCGAGATAAATATATCTGTGGCAGCGGCGATGCCTTTCTGGATTTCATTATTTGCCTGAGCTAAGGACTGAATAGGTCTGGGGAGCATAAAAGCAGCTAATAAATAAGCAACAAAATCACCTGTGCTGGAGTCGCTCATCATATTCAGTGCTAAGAAAAGCAGTCCAGAAAGGGAACATGCAATCAATAGTTGCATGATAGGGTTTTGAATCGCAGTGACAAAGGCAACTTTTTGTGTCTGTTGTTTATTAAATGCACTACTTTGTCTAAAGCGTTTTTTTTCATAGTCTGAGCCACCAAAACATTTGACAACGCGGTTGCCTACCACGAGTTCGGAGGTGATATGGGTCATATCTCCCATAGAGTCCTGTACATTTTTACTCAGCGAGCGGATCTTTTTGCTGACTGTGGTGACTAAAATGGCGATAAAGGGAGTAATCACAAAAAAGACCAGTGTGAGTTCCCAGTTAAGCCAAAGCAGGTAAGAAATTAAGCCGAGAGCGGTGAATCCTTCTCTAACGAATGTTTTCACCGAGTTGGTTGTGGCGTTGGTGACCTGGGCTACATTGAAGGTAATTAAAGAAATTAAGTGTCCGCTGTTTTGTGCATCAAAATATTCTGTAGAGAGCTTGGTGTAATGGTTAAAAATTTCCTGACGTAACTTGTGAACAACATTGACAGAGACCTTGGCTAAAAAATAGTTGCCCAGAAAGGTGCCAAGACTTCTAAACATAACCAGCCCGATGATATAGGCGGGTAAATACATATTATCGGCTTTATTGCCACGCTCTATTGTATCAATGATTAATTTGACTAGCTCGGCAAACAAAGGCTGTGCAATTGCAACTATAATATAGCCAAATACACTGATGATAAAGAATTTTATATAAGGTATAACGTACTTTAATAGGCGTTTATAAATGGTAAAATTTGATATTGTTTTGGTCATACTTAAATTAAGCGATAATGTGAGATGGTTCTAGCTTAGCATGAACTAAAAATGACAGCAAAAATACTAATTACAGAGCTTATGGATAATTTTTTTACAAAATACCTATCACTTTCATTGCTAACAACACCCGCATTAGTGCTCACAATTCATCAGGGTGTAGGCATATCAGCGGTGCTTATTTTATGTTTGTCCTTGATCGTATTGCTCTATCGTTATCCAATTGATATGAGCTTAAGCAAAAAGGAAAAAATACTCATTTCCTCCATAGTCATTTTGCCTGTCGTGATTGCATTTGATGTTGTGCTGAGAGATTTTAGACTCAGGTATTTAGATTTTTACTTGCGCTTTGTGTTATCTCTGCCGATCTATTTTGCATTAAGAGAGCTTAGGCTAAGCGTCATCCCTTTAGTGATAGGTATATTAATGGGTGCAATAAGCGCGGGAATATTTGCTTTATATCAAAAGTACTACTTAAACGAACTTCATGCACATGGAGAAGTATTAAAGATAATTTTTGGTAATATTAGTTTGCTGTTAGGGGTGATGAGTCTGGCAGGCTTATTTATCATTGATGATATACGCTGTAAAAAAACTTTCTATAGTGTCACTTTACTTGCTTTTATATTAGGCATAACGGGATCTCTTTTATCGGGTGCAAGGGGGGGCTGGATTGCAATGCCTTTTTTTATTGGCTTATTTATACTGTATTTTCCGGCAAGCCAAAAACTTAAAATAGCCAGTGTTATTGTTTTGATATTGGGGGTGTTTGTTACCTACAAGTCTAATAGTTATGTTGAATCACGTATTGATCTGACCTATAAGAGCACCGAGGCCTATTTTTCCAGCGATAAATTAAACGTCGCTAAAACATCTGCCGGCATACGTCTGGAGCTATGGAAGGCGACATGGATGATAGTGTCTGAACACCCTATATTGGGGGTTGGCTCGGGGCAGTTTAAGCAAGCTTTACAGGAAAAAATAGACCTGGGTAAAGTAAAGAAAATAGAGTCGTATGACCATGCACATAATGAACCCCTACAGATATTGGTAACCACTGGAATCGTGGGGTTTCTTGCCTATCTGGCACTCTATGCCGGGATTACTTATTATTTTTATAGTTCACTTATGACCAGCAATATAACCAGAGTAAGATACTTAAGTTTTCTGGGCATCATGTTGACTGGCGCTTATTTACATTTTGGACTTACAAATTATTCTTTTGGTCATCATGTGATGATTTTATTTTTTGCGTTAATGGTGGTTGTTTTTGCGGGGATGATCAAGAGTATAGAGAATGAATTAATGGGGTAGCTATTTGGTGCATAGAATGCACCCTACACCTAATGTAAAAATAATGTAAAAATCTCCCCATTATTTTTACATAACAGCCGCTATAAAAAGACCCGACAGAAGCATAAGCTGTCCCTGAGTTATTTATTTTTTCAGGAGAGCGACATGTATAAATTATCTAAATCATTCAGTAACAGCTTATATAGTAACCGTTTTGGATTGCTGGCCTTTGTCTGTTTAAGTCTGCTTACCGCTGTGGTTCTGGCAATAACCCCCGATACCATTCCCCGCGTACAGCAAACTGGATCAATGGAGATAAAAACCCGCTTATCCCAGACAAAACTGGTTCAGGGTGAAATGAGTACTGTTTATCTGGATGTCAGCATTAAACCACCCGCGCTTGAGGTTTCTCAATCGGTGCATCGTGCTAGCGATATTATTGTTGTTTTAGATCGCAGTGGCTCCATGTCAGGTGCTAATAAAATGCCTTATGCCAAAGCGGCAATTAAAGACTTGCTTTCACGCTTAAATGCGCACGACCGCTTTGCGCTGGTTTCATTTGCCAATAATGCTATTGTCCATTCCTCACTTGAAGCTGTTGATACGACACGGCGAGAGCAGTTATTGGCAACAGTTAATAATATTCAGGCGGGAGGAGGGACTAATGTAGGCGAAGGACTAAACCAGGCGCTAAACCTATTGACGGGTAAGCAGCAAAATCGCGCCAGCAAAGTGCTGTTATTATCAGATGGTCAGGCTAATCAGGGAATTACAGATTTACCTGGCTTAAGCCGTATTGTTAGCCAGATAACCCGGCAGGAATCAGTGCTATCTTCCATTGGCATGGGCCTGGATTTTAACGAAACCTTGATGAGTTCTTTAGCTGATCATGGTATGGGAAACTATGCTTATCTGGAAAATCTATCGGGTTTAGGTGACATATTCACTCAAAGCTTAAATGCCACACGTCATATTTATGCTGCAAGTAGCGATTTAACTCTAAAGCTGACTAATGGCATTGAGTTGATTGATGCGGGAGGCTATCCAATAAGCAAAGGAAGTAATAATAGCTACACCATTAAAACGGGTCAGTTACTGAGTAATAACACTAAAAAATTCGTGATGACATTTCATGTGACAGCACAAGACACAGGGAATATTTCATTAGGAAACCTGCATCTGGCTTATCAGGCCCGGGGGGCACATCAACAAGCGATTGCCAGTGAGCAATTGAACCTGGCGGTGGTCGCAGCAGAGCATAGGCAGGAAGCAGTTGCCTCCATTGATGCTGATGTTTATAAACGGAGCTGGTTAAAAAATAACCTTGGCCGTATGCAGAAAAAACTCAGTTACTGGGTACGCGAAGGCAATAAGGATAAGGCTGATCAGCTTATTAATGAATATCGTGATGAAGTGGCCAAGGCTGAAAAGCAGGCGGCTATGCCTATTGCTTCCGAAGAAATGGATGTCAGCTTAAAAGAAATGGAAAGCAGTGTGGATGATGCCTTTATTGGCAGCCGTCAGGATCAAGAGCTAAAGCGTAAGCGTGCTGCTAAGAGCCTGCAAATGGGAAGTATTAAGAAGCAACGTGCGCTGCAATAGGGAGAAAGATAATGAATATTTTGACAAGAATTTCACGTTTATTTAAAGCTGATATACACG
>WTCN01000334.1 GCA_013138555.1 Methyloprofundus sp.
AAGCCTGAGACAAAATATTGTGCATCATCTAATAAAAAGCGATACCGGGAGTCTTTTGGAATATCAGTGAATGCCAAAAATGGGTTGCCTGCAACTTCCGCTTGATAGGATGGCAGTTTAGCCACACGATAGTCAGGTTTAAAAAATAGTTCATCATAACGCCGCATTTTGTCCTGGCTTAACTCATAAACAAAATGCGTTTTTTCAACAATGGTTTCTTCAATCGGGCGTAATCGATAATAAATTTTTATTACACCAGGGTCATCATAAGGCAGTCGTGTGGCAATTTCTTTCACGGGCTGACCTGGCGGTGTAGTAGAGCGTATCAGATGATAAAACTCTTCCTTAGGATGTCCTTTAAAATGGATATGCCCGATAAATAAGTGTTCATAAATATAACGCGAAACAAGCTGTTGTTTTAACGAAGAACGATTAAAAAACGCCTCCCACTGTGCTATGGATTCTACTGCTATAGCTGATAATGGGGGCGCTGCATCAAACTTTGCCCCTTCCTGTAACCAGGTCATCAGCGTATATTCCTGTTTTAAAGATAAGCCAGGCATAGCATAAGGCATCCCCCAGTCAGGATGCTTTTTCTGATATTTTTTAAACTCATTAACGGTTGGACATTCTAGCTTACGATTTATGTCGAGATCGAATGACTTTGCCAGCTTCCCTTCCTCCGGCAAAGGATTACTGCGTTTCAGTTGAATTAATTTAGCTAATAATGAATTATTCAAAGCTGCTTGATGGGTATCAATACGCTCATTCAATACCGGATGAAATTCTTTGTTCCTCCACCCTTCAGTCTCTACGGCATCAATAAACAGCCGCGTTGGCGCAACAGCATTTAACCTGCCCCCATCATAGACGAGCTGTTTTGTTGCTCCTCTATCTATACCTGCCGTTGAACCTAGTTTTAACTGGCAGGGAGCATCATAACAGGCATGGCATGCGACACAACGTGTATCAAGAATAGGCTTAACATCCTCATAGTAGGATATTGATTGCCGTGCCGAATCTGTGTCTTTTAGTAAAAGGCGTTGTTTAGGCTGAGAGGGGCCATATAATGCTTCGAAATCCGAGGTGGGTGGTTGAGAAACGGCCTGATACACCGTTGTACAACCACTGATAATCATAAAAACAGCGAATATAGTATAAATTCTGCTACTTATATATTGGCTCATAATGGTGGATGCTGTTGTTATTGGAATATTCCAGTAGTATATTTTATTTCTTTGGAATTTTACAGCTATGTAGGGTGGTCGTAACTTCTCATTATTAATGGGGTAAACAATATTACATCGCTCGTCAAAATGTAAACTACTGATTGGAGGTCAGGCTTTGCCTGATTTTCAAGCAAAGCTTGCACTCCTTTATTTATAAATCAATTCCCTCAGCTAACTTTTCAACCACTAACTTACGCCCTTTATCCGTTGTCGTCATCGCTAAAATAACATCAGCTGAGCCTAAATATCCTTCCCCTTTTTCTGGCCACTCAATAAAGCAAATACCTTGCTCCTGTAAATAGTCACCAATCCCGATCCACTCAAGTTCTTCAGGGTCTACCAAGCGATATAAATCAAAATGGAAAAACAGGCGCTTATTTAACTTGTATTCTTCGACTATATTATAGGTTGGGCTTTTTACCGCACCTGTATGACCCGCAGCACGCATAAAACCACGTACTAAAGTGGTCTTCCCCGCGCCTAGATCACCGATAAGGAAAATGATGCATTTTTCAGGAAGTACCTGAAATAGTTTTGCGCCAAAAGCTTCTGTATCTTCCGCTGTATCTAATAAAAACTGCTTCATTAATTAACCACTTCCTGTAAATATTGTAATACATCACTGGCACATAAACCCCGTTCACCGCGACTCACTGCGGCTTTATCTGCTGCCAGACCATGCAGGTAGACACCCGTTTTTGCAGCCTCAATAAGCGAATATTTTTGCGCCAGTAAACTGCCTATTATGCCTGATAAAACATCCCCCATTCCACCAGAGGCCATGCCTGGATTGCCCGTCGTATTAATATACACCTCGCTCCCGGCGCACACGAGACTCCCTGCCCCTTTTAAAACACAGACACCACCGTACTGTTGCTGTATCGCACGCACGGCCTTAAATCTGTCCTGTAATATATCAGCTGTTGAACAGTGTAATAAACGGGCTGCTTCACCAGGGTGTGGTGTTAAAATCCAGTTTTCAGAGTAAGATGGCTCTTTAGCCAGTAAATTCAACGCATCGGCATCAATAACCCGTGGTAAATCCAGTGCCACCAATGTCGGCCAAATACTTTGCGCCCATTGCTGCTGAGCCAAACCGGGGCCAAAAACCAGAGCTGTTGCTTTATCACATAGGCTGGATATATCAGACAACTGCTCTAGTGCATGGCCCATTAATTCAGGACGAAATAAATGGACTTGTAGAGCATGCTCTCTACGCGTTGCAACACTCACCAATCCTGCGCCTGTATTTAAAGCAGCTGCCGCTGCCAGGTGCACTGCCCCTGCATAACCATAATCACCGCCAACCACCAGTACATGCCCAAAACTTCCTTTATGTGCACTGGCTTTGCGCTTAGCCAGCATAGGTAATGATAATAGACTTTCCTGACTCGACACACTTTGAATAATGGACTGCGGTACAGCCAGATCTGAAAACAGTAATAGCCCGCAATAATCCGCTGCCAGGCCGGTAAACAACCCTTTTTTTAATACGATAAAAGTAATTGTCATGGTGGCATTAATCGCACAGCCCATTATATTACCGGTATCTGCATGGAGGCCTGATGGAATATCAATAGCGAATACCGGGACAGACAACTGATTAATATGCGCAATAGCTGTAGCAAATGTCCCCGATACGGTACGATCTAAGCCCGTGCCAAAAATACCATCGACCACAATATCGGCGCTATTATCAATAAGCTGATAATCCTTTAATCTTACTCCCCCAGCATTAACAAAGGCCTGTTTTGCAAGTGCCGCATCCGCTGTTAATTTTCCTTCTGCGACTAAAGAAACCAGTTGTACGCCAT
>WTCN01000035.1 GCA_013138555.1 Methyloprofundus sp.
CAGCGGATTGTCTTTACAGCCGCAGTTAATCAATCAATTGGCAAGGGGTGTTAAAGCGGATCTTGCTTTGCTGGGATGGCATGTTAATGCACAGACCAAAGTTGATTTATTGGCATTTGAACGGGGGGGGCCTTGGGAGTTTAGTCTGGTTTTGGTTGATAAGGGGCTGGATGGATTTGTTAAAGGGGAAAAATGATCTACCAACTTAACACGGGACAAACAACACGTAATTTCGTTCCCACGCAGAGCTTCACTGCCATTAAGTTAAGAACCAACACAGTTAAAATGTAGGATGGGCAAAGCGTAGCGTGCCCATCACATCGTTATGATGGGCACGGGATAAAGCTCCTTTGCCCATCCTACATTGTAAAATAGGATTAACTTAATGGCAGTGACGCGGAGCGTGGGAACGAGAAATTTTATGCACCTGTGTAAAGGGTGACTTTTTATTGATCGGGAGATCATTTGTATGACATATCACTTTAAATCATTATTGAGTGTGATTTTTCTTTCATCTTCAGGCCTATTGTTTGCAGGGACTCATGTGAGTAGTCACTTGTTACAGTTACAGCATGAATATGCACAAGCTCAGGGCAATGGGGCTTTTTCTGCATCCGATGCCACCTTGAGTATTGTCAATTCGGATCATGTTATGCTGACGGTGACTTCTACTGTTGCACAGCTTCCACAGACAATAAAGCAGCTTAAAAAACTGGGCATGACGCATATTTCTCAATATAAACATCTTGTTTCAGGGATGTTGCCGATTGCTCAGTTGAAACAGCTGGAAACAGTTCAAGGAGCCCAATGGGTGAGTAGTCAGCGTGCGATCACGAGTTCAAGTGGTTTTGCGCGCAATGCCGGTGATGCAGCCATGTTTAGCGATGTGGTTAAAAAACAGCAAGATGTTGATGGCGCAGGTGTCACGATAGGCGTTATGTCTGATAGTTATAATTGTCTGGCCGGTGCAGAGGATGATGTTTTATCAGGGGATTTACCTGACGATGTGCAGGTGATAAAGGAGTATTCTTTTTGCGAGGACGAAAAGGCTATAGATGAAGGGCGCGCGATGATTCAGCTGATACATGATATAGCGCCCGGGGCAAAAATATTGTTTCATACGGCGATTGAAAGTCCGGTTGATTTTGCGCAGGGGATTATTACCTTGGCTGATCGGGGGGCAAATATTATTGTTGATGATATAGGCTGGCTTTTGATGCCGATGGTGCAGGAAGGACCGATTACTCAGGCGGTTAATGAAGTTGAGCAGCGGGGAGTGGTTTATTTTTCTGCTGCGGGGAATAGTGCGCGCTTGTCTTACCAGCAAGTCTTTAAGAAAACGGAAGCCGCGAGTGGCGCGCTGGCACATGATTTTGGCCTGGCCGCTGGCCAGGCATCAGATGTTTACCAGAAAATTACTTTGCCTAAGGATGTTTCAGTCAGAATTGTATTACAGTGGGATGATCCTGCTAGCATTGCCGGAGGTAAAGGGGCAAAAACGGATTTGGATTTATTCGTATTTGATAGTGAGAATAATAGAGTAATTGCTAGTAGTCAGGATAATAATATTGGACATGATCCTGTAGAAATCATTGCTATAGAAGCAGTGGAAGAAGGTATTTCGGAAGCAAATCTGTTTATCAGAAAAAGTGCGGGCAGGGATCCTTTATATGTTAAATATGTGATGTTTTCCAGTGGTGGGGTGACAGAACTCATTAAGGATAAGGAAGTGCTGATAGCTGAGCAATTGCATTTTAATGAAGATGACGCTTTGGTGGGTACAGATGGTGAGCTTATAAAAGAGGGGATTTCCGTGGTGGTTACGCCGGGCTATAGTGGTGAGTTTTCAATTTATACAGATTTTTTTCAAATTGGCGCAGGCGGAGCCCCCATTGTTAATCAAAGCAACGGTCAGCATGGGATCTTGCTTAATAATACCTATTATCCGATTGATAGACCTATCTGGTTTATTCCAGATGGCTTTAGTGCGCGATTGACAGGTGATAATAAAGTGGCATTAGTTGATGATTCGCTTGAACCCGATGTACAAACCGATATTCGTATTGCTGAATATGATACCCGGAGTAGCACCATTTATGGTCACTCAAATGCAGCGGGGGCAATCGCAGTGGGCGCGATGTCTTATCGGCAGTCTCCTTGGTTTAATGGTAATGCTCAGGTTGAGAAGTACTCTTCAGCTGGTGGTTTACCTATACTGTTTGATACAACAGGCGAACCTTTAGAGCAGGCTATTATTCGCGCTAAACCAGAAATTGTTGCCATTGATGATATTGATACGACTTTTTTTCCGGTTATTTCGGAGGAAACAGATAGTGATGGAAATGATTTACCAAATTTTCGGGGGACTTCCGCAGCAGCACCTAACGCAGCAGCCGTGGCTGCTTTATTATTGCAGAAATATGCTTATTTAAAACCCAAGCAAGTGAGGGAGATTATGATGCAGGGGACGGTTGATTTAAAAGACCCTGTTACAGCATTGGGAGAGTTTGTATTAGCTGATAATCCTTGTGCAAAGGGGATTGAGTTTGATTGGGGAACAGGCTGTGGTTTGATTAAGACAGATTTGATTTTTAAGGCAGCAGAGGCCTTTTCTTTAAATTCAGGTTTAGGCGATTTTAATGAAGACGGTTGTGTTGATGAGAAAGATACCGATGTTTTGGGTGCTATTCTGCGTTCTGATAGTGATGTGCAGAAAAAATATGATTTAACCGGGGATGGAAAAATTACGGATCGTGATTTTGAGGCTTTGTTGAGTTTGTATGGTAGTGGCTGCTCTGGTTAGGTCAGATTCAATAAAACCCGATAGTTGTGTAGCCTGTATGGAGCTTGCGAAATACGGGAAAGTGAGTACGTTGCTCTTCCTGTATTGCGCAAGCTCCATACAGGCTACATTAGAATGTAGCCTTTCGTTTTGTAGCCCGTATGGAGCTTTAGAGTAATACGGAGAACAGTATTTCGAATGCCCCGTATTACGTAAGCTTCATACGGGCTACTTTTTATGTTAGATAGGAAACCAAAGTCTAAACTACTTTTATGGTCATATATATCCCCGAATATAATGAAAAGCTAACCAAAATTAATTTTTGCTTCCAGATCATTACGTGAATCTGCATTTTTCAATGCTTCTTCCAGAGTTATGCGCTCTGCTTTGTATAAATCCAATAAGGCATCGTCAAAAGTTTTCATGCCTTTGCTACCACTGGTTTTCATTGCTTCTTTAATTTCATGCAAATCACCTTTTAAAATTAAATTGGCGATATGTGGGGTGTTGACGAGGACCTCAATTGCCGCGCAGCGCTTGCCCTTTGAGTCAGGGATCAGGCGCTGGGAAATGACGGCATTCAAATTGATGGCAAGATCCATAAAGAGTTGCTTATGTTGCACGTGCGGAAACATATTGATAATACGTTCCATTGCCTGGTTGGCATTATTTGAATGTAAAGTAGAAATACATAAATGACCGGTGTTGGCAAGCTCTAGTGCCGCTGACATTGTTTCGCGATCGCGTATCTCACCGATTAAAATAACATCGGGTGCTTCACGTAAGCTGGCTTTTAGCGCACGGGCGTAAGAGGCTGTATCAACGCCGACTTCGCGTTGGTTGACGATAGATTTTAAGTTGGGGTGTGAGAATTCAACGGGATCTTCAATGGTTAAAATATGCCCTGCTGCATGCATATTTCGATGATTGATCATTGCAGCTAAAGAAGTTGATTTACCTGACCCTGTACCACCTACCATAAGTAATAGTCCACGTTTAACCATAATCATCTCTGATAGAATTTCAGGAAGATCAAGTTCTTTGGTGGTTGGGATAATCATGGGGATTAGGCGTAAGACTATACCTACGGTACGACGCTGATAAAATACGTTAACCCGAAAACGGGCGCTATCATCGGGTAGGCTGATGGCAAAGTCCAGATCTTTGGTTTTTTCAAATTCCTCAATTTGTGTATCATTCATAATAGCATGGGCTGCTGACTTTGTTAGCTCGGGAGTCAGTAGGTAGTTGTCTAGTTCAACTGCAGAACCATGAATTTTTGTTTTAACGGGGGAGCCGGAAGTAATAAATAAGTCCGAGCCTTCCAATTGCACAACTTTTGCCAGGTAGGGCAGTATATCTAATTGCTCTTTAGGTGCTACACCTAGTACTTGTATACTTGTAGGGTCTGGAGTATTTATTTCTGGTGTGCGCCTATCTTTGCTGATAATAATAGAGAGTTCACCCTCTTGTTCTACCAGCTCAATAATAAATTGTTGCTTACCAAATAAGGACGCAGAATATTTAAGTGTTTTATCGGTAGAGAATTGTACTTGTTGCGTGTCATTAGTCAGACCTGTGAAAACCTTATGCAGTATTTCACTGTTTAACAGGTTTTTACCGACTGATTTTTCCTGGCCTGATAAACGTAAGCGAGGTGCTGAGCCTGCTGCTAGATATAAGCTGTCAGCATTTTTTTCGACCATCAATTTTATGTAGGGCGTGATATCCATAGTGCTAGTTGTTTTTTGTAATAAGGGTGGCTACTGTAGGGCGGGCTTTATAGGCTGTGAAAGTATTCAATAATATATCTAAAAAGACAGGTTCCGTAGATTGGTGTGAGCTTGCGAACCCGAACAGTCAATGGATTGCCTAGCTTCAGTTGTTGGGGTTGATGCTTCGCCCCAACCTACGCTTTGTGTAGCCCGTATGGAGCTTGCGGAATACGGGAAAGTGAGTGCGCTGCTCTTCCTGTATTCCGCAAGCTCCATACAGGCTACATTAGAACATAGACTTTCGGATATTATTAACTAAGCTTGGTGTGTTGGCGAACGATAGCCTGAGCGACATTTTAATACCTTACATCTCAACTTCATCACCAGTCGACTCTAGTGATAGCTCATTACGATCGTCTCCGCCGCCACCTGCAAGTTTTATTTGTAAACGTAATTCATTGGCCGAATCTGCGTTTCTAAGCGCTTCTTCATAGCTGATTCGACCTTCTTTATATAATGCAAAAATAGCTTGATCAAAGGTCTGCATGCCTAGTTCACGTGATTTTGCCATAATAGGTTTAATGCCCGATACATCTCCTTTGGCAATTAAATCCGAGATAAGAGGGGTATTAATCAGGATTTCAATGGCTGCACAGCGACCACCATCAACCGTTTTAATCAAACGTTGCGAGACAATGGCGCGTATATTTAAAGAGAGGTCTTGCATCAGCTTTTTCTGTGTTTCGGTGCTAAAGAAACCCAGGATGCGGTCAATAGCCTGATTAGCATTGTTTGCATGTAATGTGGCAAGTGCCAGATGACCTGTTTGTGCAAACTCTACCCCAAAGTTCATGATTTCCTTATCACGAATTTCCCCTAAGACAATGACATCAGGTGCCTGTCGTAAGGTATTATGTAAGGCAATTT
>WTCN01000130.1 GCA_013138555.1 Methyloprofundus sp.
ATTGGAGGAATTAGCTGAACGGTTCGAGTATGGTTGCTCTTTAAATAGGCGGAAAAACAAACCTAATACTGCGGATCAATTGATTAATGGATATCAATACTCCTTAAGTTGATGCGTATGGGGCAAAAAAACTGCCCACCCTACCTGGCTATAATTGTTTTGTGTTAAATAAACTTGTGTTTAACAATACCTTCGCCAATTTAAATTTTGGTCAAAAAATCCAATTTCAGACCTATATAGATCAATCACTTATAAATTAAAATTACACGAATAATAGCTACTTTTTCATTTTGGCGAAGGTATTGGTTTAAGAGATATGTTTAATATACAAGGTTGGGTTACGAAAAGCATGTAACCCAACCTACGCTGCTTGTAGGGATGCTATATGTCACATAATGCAGCAGAGTAGGATGTAATAACTGGGGGCAGGTATATATTTAATTTGTATCTGACTTCAGTTATTCATTGCCTCTGTAAATCATTTTTTAAAATAGATTTTCATTTTGACCCATTTGGGTCATGTGTTTTATTTTCAAATGGTGTAGGATGAAGTTAGGTTAGATTTTTTTACGAAGTAAAAAAACGGGCTACACATTTAATACGGGATAAGTTTCTCGCTTGGTTCTCATCCCAATGCGAAGCGTGGGAACGAGACTTATCAAGGCATTCTGCTTAAATTGATAGCCAAAAAAACGTAACTTAACAACACGCTGATTTACGTGGAAATATTGGGTTAGGTTATCCGTGTTATCGCTAGATAAGCTACCCCAGTCTACGCTGTGAGGCTATTTCCTCATTTTATGAAACCAACGCGAGGGGTATTAAGCAATGAAATACATAAACAATGCATTTTTTTCAATTGTTAGAATTTTATTAATTGCAGTCATCGTCGGGTCATCAGGTTTTATCAATGCCGCAGTTATTACAACTGGTTGTGCTAACTCTAATCTTTCTTGCTCCATGGATGAATTATTCGGTGGTGCTTCATTTATAATCAATGATAAATTGTTTGACAACTTCCAATTATTTGATGAATTTTTTTCTTCGCCCGTTGGTCCTGATTACGGGCAGGTTGACGTTTTCTTTGATGATCAAATAAATAATCCAGGTATTTGGTTCAATATAAATAATCAGTTTACTGTTTTTGACGCAGATTTCCTCTATATTGACTTTGGCTTCAATGTCTGGACATTAGATGGAAAACCAAAAATTAAAGATTCCACATTAGGTATTAGCGACTTTAACTTTGGTGACACTGGGGGGCTAATGCAGATTGACGAAGCGATTTTCGATCAATTTGGTAATTTTTTGGGAGATAAGCATGTAGAAATTGATAATTTTTTTGGCACAGAAATATTGGAAGATAGTATAGATTTTACCCCTCAAGCTCACCTATTTATTGAAAATGAGATTTGGATTGAAGGTGATTTTTTAGGAGATGAGGTAGAACTTGTTAGTTTTCATCAGCATTTCTCACAAATACCTGAGCCGTGTACCCCTAGGTTGATTGCCATGGGATTTTCAGGATTATTATTAAAATATAGGAAGAAAACAGTAAAATTATAGGCTCTTCCATAAAACCATGTAGAAAATATATTTTATAGTCAATAAAAGGTTTCATATCTTTCTTGTTTATAAAAAATTTATTTTCACGACAAACATAGTTGTACTTAAAATTAGCTCAAAACAACTTATTTTACGGGAGATACCGAAGAGTCAAATTATAAGTATAAAGTCTCATAAAAATGCATTGTTATTATACCTTGTTAAATTTCAGAAATTTAAATCGGCTTTTAGTTCGGTTAAATATTGCGCAGAGTATGTAAATGTAGCGCATCACACGGCAGGATGCCTCTTTTATACAGGAGAACAATTATGAAACATCTACTCAAGTGTTTTTATTTCACAATTATCTTTATATTCGTTGTTACATCCAGTGTTTTTGCACAGGGGGTCAGTATTAGTTCACAACAGATACCACCTGTAACGCTCTCTAATGGATCAGTGTCGTACGCCGGTAGAATTCTATGCGGAACAATTCCTGCGGCCAATCCAGCAAATCCGCAAATTCCTCCAGCCAAACCCTTTGGTCCTGAAGGTCTCTATGTTCCAGGGACCTATATCAGTCAATTTAATATGTTCAATCCACATAATATTGATATTGATCTTGATACACGGATTTCCCTTACCGATGGGTCAATTTTTGACTTAATCATACCTATATCAGCTCAATCTTTTGGAGTGGTAAGCTGCATTCAGCTATTGAACCAAACATTCAATGGCTCAAACCCTTTAGAAGAAAGACAGGTAAGCTTTAAAAGCCCTATGCAACTAAATGTATTGCTAACGGACACTGTCATAAACTCTACGACAACAGTATCGGAAAAGGACCCATCCCAACCCAAAGGCGTATCCGGTGAACGAGGGCTAGTTTTGTCGTGCTTTTATGAATGTAAACCAGGAGCAACGCCAGAAACATGGAGTGAAGTAACGAGCCTGATGTTAGCTAATCAGAGTAATAGACTCATCAGTACAAAAATCGCATTTTTCAACGGAAACCATAATATGATTGCCCAGACCAATCTATTACTTCCGGGGAGAGACCTGGATGAACTAAATGTTTGTCGGACATTGCATGCTGGAGGTATACCTGTACCTTTGGCTGGATTAATTGAGGTACTTCTGTTTGACCCGACTGGGAACGAAGTGGGTGGAGTCTATGGTTGGATGAAAAACTTTTTAGGAAAATTTTTCTTAACCGTGAATGAACCTTTTCAAGGACGAGTGACTGGAGTAGGGAAGACGGAGTGTCGTTTAGCACCGCCAGAGGTGACAACGCGCGCCGAAATCGAAGAGGAAATTGTAGCTAAGAAACCGCCTGTGATTACGCCAATATTGATACAGAATACAGCTGATTAAATAGGATAAAAAAACAAGGCATAAAAGTACATAATAATTGAATAAAGAGGACGCTATCCTTTGATTGTACTTTATCAATTGAAAAAAGTAATGAAGGGACTTTACGGCTCTTCCATTGAAAAAGAGATTCAGGACTTGGAAAAGGGAGGTCTCTCCTTTTGCTAATGACACTATCAATCTGTCTTTAAGAAGTGTCTTGTTTATCGTTCCCACGCTCTGCGTGGGGATGTCGCCGTGGACGCTCCAGCGTCCTGTCTTTGTTATACACAACGCTGGAGCGTCGATAGATGCATTCCCACGCGTGGAGCGTGGGGGATTAAAATATAAATTTATTCCAGCATGTATAAAAAATCTAGCTACTAACTACCAACATTACTCTCAATATAATTCAACCACTGCCCCGCTGATTTTTTAGTTTTACGATATTGCTGTGCTTTTTTAAATGCCCTCTCAGCTGGCTTCAACTGTTGCGTTTCATAATAGCTCATACCCAGTAAAATATAGGCTTCACCTGTTTGCTTCAAGCTGCCTTTTTTCAGTGCTTTATTAATCGCAGTTATTGCAGCCTGCCAAAGTTCCTGCTCGACATGAATACGTCCAAGCTGTAAATAGAGCTGGCCTTTTTCGTGTAATAGGGAGGCTTTTTCTAATGCATTAATTGCTTTTTTATATTCTCTGGCGCGGGTCCAGGCGTTTGCCAGTAGTTCCCAGTGAGTCGCTGTCTGTTTTACGCTCTTACGGTCTAGCTCCTTGTTTAATAGGTTTGCTGCCTGATAGGGCTGTTTGCTGTAGAGAAATAAATTAAATAATTGTAAAATTTCAGTTTCTGATTTGATAAAGCCTTTTTGATAAGCCAGGTGTTTTATTGTCAGTGCTTTAGAGGCTTGTTGTAACTGTTGGTAAATGGATGCCAATTGTTGCCAATAGTCTTTTTTTTCGGGATATTGGACAACCAGTTTGCGTAGTACGCCAGCTGCGGCAGAGTAGTTTTCCAGTTCATAATGCAGTGCCAGATTGAGTTGTAACCAGCTTTCTTTAGGCTTTTTAGCGTGCTTAATAACATGTTCGATATACGGTAAGGCTTTACGGTATTGTTTTAATTGTGCATAGGCATTCGCTAATAATATTCTGACCTGAGTTTTTTTTGTGTCCGGGTGTTGTTTTAGCCAGGGGGTTAATTTGTTGACGGCCTTCTGGTATTGTTCGGTCGCCATATATAGCTGGCCTAAATTAAGCAATGTGTCCTGTTCTTGCTGTTCTGTGAGTGCACCTGTTGCTAGTGCTTGGTCTAATGCTTTGCTTGCTTTTTGATACTGGTTTTCCAGTGCATAAACCGATGCCAGGCTACGTAAGGTCGTCGCTTGTTCGTAGCTATTTTTCTCTAGCTCAGGCAATATTTTTTGTAATTTTTGTCGTGCCTGGGAGTAGGCCTTTTTACTAATAAGCTTTTCTGACTTACTCAGTTGTTTGTATAGCCACGGGGAAATAGTCGTGGGTTTTTCTTCTGCATATAACGCTGATGTTACTATGCATAAGCTAAGACTCATCAGTCCAATTCTTAGGCTATTCCTAATTTTATTTTTCATCGGGATAGTTTGAATTCCAGAGTTTGCGTAGCCCGTTGCTCATACGCTTCGCCAGCGATAATATGGGGCTTGAATTTCCAGCGCTTTATTGCCTTTAATGCGGAACTATTAAAGATAGAGCTTGGCTTGGAAGCGATGACGATAGCATCTTTGACAGTCCCTTCTTTGGTAATGGTAAATTCCACTTTTACCCAGCCTTGAATACGACGGCGCGATGCCCGCATGGGGTAAGTCGGAGGGATTTTGACTAAAGGGATAACATTGGTACTGATTTTTCCGGCACCAACCTGCAGCCCAGTTAATACAGAGCCACCAAAGTTACTACTTTGCAGAGGGATGTCCAGATTCGGCATATCCATATCAGGGAGTGCCGTTTGCGTTACCTTGGCACTATGGGTTTGGATTTTGGGTTGTGTCGGACGCTCTTTAGGCTTTGGTTTGTCGGGAACCAGGCGATCTTTGCTTTGAATTTTTGAATCACGTTTGAAACGTACAAATTCAGTCATGCGTAGATTATCGGTCTTTTTTAAACCTTGCTGATTATTGCTAATCATATATTGCATAGCCCAGAATAAACCCAAGGCAATGGCGATTCCGATAAAAAGTGAGAGAGTTATACGAATCACTGTGATTCCGACTCCGTTGCAATAGCAGGATTCATAATGCCGGCTAAGCGTATCTGATCAATAACCTGAACCAAGTCCTGAGTTTTTGTTTCTTTGTCCGCCGCAATAATCACCGAGCCTAGCGGGTTTTCCATATGTAGGCGTGAGACATTCGCACGTACTGCGCGAAAATCAACCAGGCGCTTATCTATCCAGACATCACCATTAGCCTTGATACCGACGATAATATTACCCTGGGCTTTGGTGGTTCCTGTTTTTGCGCTGGGACGGTTGACATCAATGCCTGATTCTTTAACAAATGAGGTCGTCACAATAAAGAAAATAAGCATGATAAAGACGATATCCAGCATGGGAGTCATATCTATATCGGCATTTTGTTCTGCTGAGGAACGGTTAGCTCTGCGGCGCATAGTTGTTTATCTCTAATATATCAATCGTAGGTTGGATTAACTTATCATGTGCTAGCGCAGATAAGCTAATCCGGCAAATTCGTTTTAACAGTGTTGTAGATATGGAAATATAAAGGCTGTATTTCCTTAATGATATTTTAATAAATCTGCCAGATGATGAGATTCATCACTGACCCGCTCTTCTATCAGTTTACTAAAATAAAGCCCTGCAATGGCAATCACCATGCCTGCCATTGTTGGTATGGTTGCTTTGGAAACACCGGCTGCCATTGCGCGGGCATTGCCTGTGCCTGTGACTGCCATGACATCAAAAACATCGATCATCCCGGTGACCGTGCCTAATAAGCCGAGTAGGGGGCATAAGGCAATCAGCACTTTGATCACTGAAACGCTACGGTTCATCTGAATTAAGACTTCGGAAATTAGTTCCTGGCGAATAAATAAAGCATAGGCAGACTGTTTGTCCTCGCGCTGATTCCAGCGTTCAAGACAGTTAGTACGCAAGTCAGGATAATTTTGTCTGAAAAAAATCAGGCGTTCGATAATCAGGCACCATAAGCAAATGGCAACCCCTAAAATAAGCCATAAAACATCACCCCCTGAATAGAGGAAATTGTGTATATCGTCTAGAAATTTCATTACTTACCTGCACGGCGACTCATGATACCCGCACTCTGTTCATCTAAAATCTGCACTAATGTTTTACTGCGTGAGGCCACTAAATTGTGCAGAAATAATAAAGGAATCGCGACACATAAACCTAGCATTGTAGTCACTAAGGCTTGAGAAATACCATCTGCCATCAGTTTAGGGTCGCCAGTACCAAATAAGCTAATGGATTGAAAGGTAGCGATCATACCTGTTACTGTTCCCAGTAGACCCAGTAAAGGCGCAACGGCAGCAAAGAGTTTAATCATCGACAGACCTTTTTCCAGGCTCGGTACTTCGCGGGTAATGGCTTCATCAAGGATTAGCTCCAGGGTGTCTGTATCTTCTGCCGCGTTTTTCTCTGTGGCGGCTAATACTCGTCCTAGCGGGTTTTTCTCTGAGGCAATATCATTATGCATTTGCTGCTTCATTTTATGCCCAGTAATCGCCAGGATAAGCAGGCGTAATATGGCATATAGAAAACCTACTGCACCTAAAGCCAGAATAATATAACCAACAGCGCCCCCTTGTTGAATGCGCTCTTGAGTGTTGGGGCTTTGAATCAGCATGCTGAGCATGACACCACGCGTTGGATCAATAGCAATAGGTGCTCGCCCCGTTTTATCACTGCTAAAGGGTTCAAGTAAATCAAGGTATTTGCCTGCTGGCTGACGCGCTAGGCTGACCAGCATTTTTGTTTCAGGTGAATAGCGTAAATAGCCCTGGTTGGCAACGGCATTAAATGCCCCGATACGCGTTACTTCAG
>WTCN01000276.1 GCA_013138555.1 Methyloprofundus sp.
CTCTCAAGCATTTATTTGAGCCTTTTTTTACCACCTCGAATTCAGGAACGGGCTTAGGCTTGTATATTTCTCGTGAATTAGCTGAATTAAATCAAGCAAAATTAAGCTATCACACCTTAGAAAATGAGCAAGGTTGCTATTTTCGACTTTGTGTGGCAACTGCAGAATCGAAAAAGGTTGAACTATGAATAAAGCACAGGCCTTAATAATTGACGATGAAGAAGATATCCTTGAATTGCTGGAAATCACCCTCAACCGCATGGATATAGAGACAGTGATAGCAACTAATATCCGTAGTGCACAAGCCCTGTTAGAGAAGAAAAAGTTTAATATTTGTTTAACTGATATGCGTTTACCTGATGGTGACGGTCTTGAATTATTGCAGGCAATGCAAGTAACATTGCCTAAATTACCCGTTATTGTCATTACCGCACATGGCAGCACAGACCTGGCAGTTAAAGCGATAAAGCAAGGCGCATTTGACTTTTTAACCAAGCCGGTTGACCTTAAAGTATTACGTCAACTGGTAAGCGATGCATTAAAAGCGAGTTTTACGCCTGCCAGAGAGAGACGCTCCAGGCATATTTTATTGGGTGAGTCAGAGGTTATGTGTCAACTGCGCTCCAAAATAAGCAAAATATCACGTAGCCAGGCACCTGTTTATATAAGAGGAGAATCAGGAACGGGTAAGGAGCTGGTTGCCAGAGTCATCCACAAACAAAGCTCACGCACTGAAGAATCTTTTATTGCAGTCAACTGTGGCGCAATCCCTCAAGAGCTAATGGAAAGTGAATTTTTTGGTCATAAAAAAGGCAGTTTTACAGGCGCAACAACGGATAAGATTGGCTTGTTTTCAGCAGCAAAAGGAGGGACTTTATTTTTAGATGAAGTGGCTGATTTACCCTTAGTATTACAAGTCAAATTACTGCGCGCCATACAGGAAAAAAAAATACGCCCTGTGGGTGGTCAGCACGAAGAAAGCGTTGATGTCCGCATACTGAGTGCAACCCATAAAAATCTAGCTCAATTAGTACAGGAGGGGCTATTTAGACAGGATTTATATTACCGCATTAATGTCATTGAACTGGTTGTGCCAGCATTACACCAGCGCATTAGCGATATTTCGCAATTATGTGAGCATTTTTTAACAAAAATATCAAAAAATAATCGGCTTACTGGGGTTGAATTATCAACTGACGCGATTAAAGCCTTAAAACGCTATAATTTTCCAGGTAATGTCAGAGAGCTAGAAAATATTCTGGAAAGAGCCGTCGCCTTATACGAAGGTAATAAAATCACCGAGCAGGATTTAAACCTTATACCCGAGGTTTCTCAGGCACTTGAATCAGATAGTTTCGATCCCGTCATGGGGTCTCTGGAGAACTATTTAGAAGAGATAGAAAAACAGGCAATTACTAATGCGCTAGAGAAAAATAAATGGAACCGGACAGCGACGGCAAAACAGCTGGGTATGAGCTTTAGGTCTTTACGCTACCGCTTAAAAAAACTAGGTCTGGAGTCATAAAAAAGTTCTGCTATGCTCTTGTGAGGTATTGTTCGTTACTGCCTTAAATACTTTTAGCTCTGTTTTTGAAAGCAATTTAACGTTGTTTCAGCCGTTGTCGCCCAGTTAAATAAAGTCGCTCTATGTAACCCGGATTTAACATACTGCTGATATTGCTGCGGATCTTCAATAAGGTTGATGATTGCTCCTGCCCATTGCTGTGCATCTTCTGCGGGTAATAATACACCTGCTTTACCAACCACTTCCGGCAAAGAGGCGCAATCTGATGTGATAACGGGTGTGCCACTTGCCATCGCTTCAAGTGGTGGAATACCAAAACCTTCATATAATGATGGATATAAAAAACAATGAGCACTTGCCATTATGTGTTGTAAATCATTATCAGGCACATACCCTGGCATGATAAGTTGCTGACGCTCTAATAATCCTTTAGCCTGCTGCAAAAAACTTTCGAATTTCCAGCCACATGCCCCAATAATCACTAATTTATAATGCGAGCGAATATCTTTGGGGAGTTGCTGATAGGCATCTAGCAGTACCTCAAGATTTTTACGGGGCTCAATAGTGCCAACGTATAGAAAATATTTTTTATATTGTAAGCCATATTGCTTTAAAATCAGCTCAACCTGCCGCTCTGAATGCAGCTGAAACCCAAGCGGTAGACCGCAGTATGCAACAGTAATTTTTTCTGCTTTAATAGCAAAGTGATCTACAATTTCCCGCTTTGAAAACTCGGAAATAGTAAGGATATGTTGCGCACGCTCCAGTGCGGGAGGTAAGTATTCATTAAAAAATCTAACCCTTGCTGCCGGGTGCGTTTGCGGATATTTAAAACAGGAAAGATCATAAACAGTAATTATTTCTGGAATGCCTCGTTTGTTATTGAGACTAAAAAAATCTGTACAAT
The DNA here is from genome assembly GCA_013138555.1 of Methyloprofundus sp. GTDB lineage: Bacteria > Pseudomonadota > Gammaproteobacteria > Methylococcales > Methylomonadaceae > Methyloprofundus. Next base: position 2,433 of record WTCN01000276.1, read on the forward strand.
GAATAACATCAGGCTTAATATCTCGCAAGTTTCGATTAAATACCCTTCTATATGCATGTAGTGCTAGTTTTTTTTTAGCCATTGCTATGGCAGGCCCTAAATTATCAATTGATTTAGATAGTTTCTCCTTATAACTTAATGGACTATTATTGCTCGTTACAGCACGTGCAGCGGGTAATTCATTTACAAAATGATTAGTAATATGATAATAAATATCTGGCTTATCTGCTAAACTCTGCATAGCCCGATACAGCTGGTAAATATACTGCCCCACGCCTGTGCGTAGCGTTGCCAGCGCTTTTGCCTCAACAGCTATAGTTAATTTTTGCATTTTTCTCGTCTAATATTCTTATGAAAATCTGGATTCCATCAATTAAAACAGGTAGCGGTGCTGATGTCTATATGACTCGTTTAGCTGAAAGTTTAAGCTCTTTGGGACTGACTGTAGAACTACAATGGTTTCCTATGTATTTTGAATTATGCCCTTTACTTTTACGCAATATAAAACCACCCGCACAGACAGATATTATCTTTGTTAATTCATGGACAGCCATTGCTTTCACCCAGCATAATATCCCCGTTGTTAGTTTTGTACACCATTGTGTTCATGATCCAGGCTATCGCCCTTTTAAAACAACAGCCCAGGCAGTTTATCACCAGCTACTGATACTTCCTCTGGAAAAAGCAGGCTTACAAGGTTCGAGCAAAGTCGTTGTAGGCAGTCACTTTACCCAACAACAAGTACAGCAAAGTTTTAATATTAAGGCCTGCTTAATTCCACATTCAATTGATACAAACAATTTCTGTCCACCTAAGAGCAACAGTAAATCCAGGAAAAATCAGCCATTTAAACTGCTGTTTATTGGTAATCAGTCTAAACGCAAAGGTTTCGATTTATTAGCAGGAATAATGCAGCAACTGGGTAATGACTATGTACTTAACTTTACCTCTGGTTTGCGTAACCAGGCAAAAAAACAGCCAATTCCACATGCACAGAGTCTGGGCTTATTATCTGATACAGAGCTGATTGAAGCTTATCAGAATGCTGATGTATTGTTGTTTCCTACCCGTTATGAAGGTTTTGGTTATGCCGCAGCTGAAGCGATGGCATGTGGACTACCCGTTATTAGCTCCAACTGTTCCGCTCTTCCTGAACTGATTGATGAGGGTAAAGGTGGCTTTTTATGCTCTACTGATGCAATAGATGAGTTTGTCGACAAGATTAGACTACTAGCGAGATCGCCTGAACTATGCAAAAATATGGGAGAGTATAATCGTCAAAAAGCACTTGCTTTTTATAACCCTGAGCGTATGGGACGAGAGTATATTCAGTTATTTGAGCAAATTTAATGGGTAAGCTGTGCTAATTAAGATAATATAGGCATCGCAGTTGTCATTAATTCAGCTATATCAAAAAACATCACCCATATCCGCAAAGCTTAAACAAGCCGATTATTTACTTTCCATTTATTATAATGCAAAAAAAACAGCCGATAGTATGGCTTACCTCGAGTTACCCACGCTTTGAACAGGATAGTGCATCAATCTTTTTACGCTATCTGGCTGAAACAATAGACAATAGAATTTATGCTGTACATATTTTAGCGCCTGATGATCAGCATGTAGACGACTCACTGTATTCGCCAACAGTCTTTTTACATTATTTTAAATACTTTACGCCACGTCGCTTACAAAAACTGGCATATGGCTCGGGAATTTTACCTAATTTAAAAGTTCAGCCACTACTGTTTCTTCAGGTGCCTTTTTTTCTTCTCAGCCAGTTTTTTTCTTGCTACAGGCTGGTAAAAAAATTAAAACCTGCACTTATTCATGCACACTGGGCTTTTCCACAAGGCACCATTGCAAGTATCATAGGTAAACTAAGTAACACTCCCGTGATTATTACCGCTCATGGTGGCGATGCGTTTGCCCTGCAAGGGTCATTATTAGCTAAGGTCAAACACTGGAGCTTAAAAAACTGTAGTGCCTGGACGAGCAACACCACAGCAACGGCAAATGCCTTTGGAGGCGACATTGCTCAGCCTGAAATTATTCCCATGGGTATTGATTGCCAGAAATTTAGCTCTGGAAATGCCTCCATACTGCGCTCCAGGCTAGCAAAAGATGCCCTGGTTTTATTATTTGTCGGTCGTTTAGTAGAGAAAAAAGGCGTAAAAGACTTACTCGTGGCCTATTCTCAACTGACAAACGAACAGCGAAACCAGACACAATTATGGATTATCGGTGATGGTTCTGAAAGAAGCGCATTAGAAATGCTTAGCCGCTCATTGCAGCTGGAAAATAAGGTCACTTTCTGGGGAAAATTACCTAATGAACAGTTGCCTGATTACTATGCCGCTGCCGATATTTTTATTGCTCCTTCTATTACAGATTCAGCGGGTGACACTGAAGGCCAGGGCATTACCTTAGTAGAAGCAATGGCCAGTGCTACGGCAATCATAAGCACCGATACGGGTGGAATCAATGAAGTGATTGAGCATAATGCAACAGGCTTACTCACCCCACCAAAGAACCCGGTTAAACTAAAAGCTGCAATAATCAGGCTTATAGAGGATCAGGAGCTACGAAAAATGCTCGCCCAAAAAGCCAAGCTAGCGGCTCAAAACTATGCCTGGGCACAAGTTGGTCAACGTTTTCAAACGCTTTATAAGCAAGTTAGCCTGGGTAATTAATTCTCTTAACGCTGCCCTACCTCTGCTGCAAATAATCTCTGACCATATACAGGGCCGCTATACTACGCGCTTCGGTGCACTGCCCATTGTTCACCAATTCCGTCAGATTATCCAGTTTCCAGGGCACAACCTGTAACTCTTCAGGCTCATCTCCCGGTAATTTTTCCGGGTATAAATCTTCTGCCAGAATAATCTCAGTCATATGCTCCATATAGCTGGGGGCAATAGAAAACGATCCAATCTTCTGTATTGTATGTGCACCATAGCCCACTTCTTCTTTTAACTCGCGGTTTGCTGCCTGCAAAACACCTTCACCCTTATCAATTTTCCCTTTTGCCAGACCTAATTCGTAGCGATCAACACCGCCGGAATATTCTCGAATCAATAACACTGTCTCATTATCCAGCATCGGGATAATAAGCACTGCGCCATTACTGCCACTACCGCGCACAAGGCGCTCATATCGCCTTGTAGCACCATTGCTAAATTCTAGATCCAGAGCTTCAATTTTAAACAAACGAGATTGAGCCACGATTTTTCTATTAAGTATCTTCGGTTTTTCTGACATTTTTGTTATGGTGACTATTATTTATTTAAATATCACTATAGCCTTTGTTATGCTTAATTGGAACAAAATTAATACAGTTTTACTGGATATGGATGGAACTTTACTGGATTTGAATTTTGATAATCATTTCTGGCTAGAATTTATCCCTGAACGCTATGCCCTGCAAAACCAGTTAGGCATAGAGGAAGCAAGGAATATTTTGCTACCTTTATTTAAAAGTATGGAAGGAAAACTGGAATGGTATTGCCTGGATTACTGGAGTAAAACTTTAGAACTGGATATAGCGGGCTTAAAAGCAGAAATTTCAGGCTTGATTAGTATATTACCTCATGTCATAGAATTTTTAAGTGCATTAAAGCAAACCAATAAAAAAGTGTTACTCGTCACTAATGCGCACCGTGATAGCTTATCACTTAAAATGGAAAAAACCTGTTTACAGCCGTTTTTTGACGATATTATCTGTTCGCATGATTTTGGCTTTGCCAAAGAACATCAGACATTCTGGCAAGCATTTCAGAATCAACAGGGCTGGGATAAACAATCAACACTGATGGTTGATGATAGTCTTGCCGTTTTACGCGCTGCGCAAACCTTTGGTATTAACAATTTAATATCTATCAAGCAACCTGATTCAAAAAAAGCGCCTAAAACCATTACCGAATTTTCGGCTATTAACGATTTTAGGGAGATTATGCCAACCTAATACAGTGATGTAAGGTGCGTTTTACACACCTTTTGCGGTACGCATTGGGGGCTGCTACGCTTTTGTCTCTTTTCTTGCGCCTGGCTTTCTTTTTGGGCTTTGCTTGCGCGGAGCTCTAGGTTTGGGAGTTGGTTTAGTAATATCAGCCAGTAATTCTTCCGTTACCCTTTCAACAGGCACTTTCTGATTAATATAGTCTTCAATATCAGGCATTGAGTACGCATATTCCTCGCAAATAAAACTAATTGCCTCCCCTTTTGCTCCAAACCGGGCGGTCCGGCCTATTCTATGCACATAATCTTCAGCATCCTGAGGTAAATCAAAATTAAACACATGCGACACATCCGGTATATGTAAGCCGCGCGCAGCAACATCTGTAGCAATCATTATGGTGACTTTACTTTCCTGAAAATCAGCCAGTAAACGCTGGCGCTTCTCTTGGGGCACGTCGCCACTTAATAGCGCCGTTTTATGGCCATTAGCCGCTAAATAATCAGCTAATTGTTCTGCACTACGCTTGGTATTAACAAAAATAATACTGCGTTCGGGGGTATGCGAATTTAACAAGCCAATTAATAAAGGTATTTTCTGCTCATTAGCAGGGCAGAAAGCATATTGCTTTATTGAGTCCGAAGTGACTTCTTCAGTTTCAATTTTTACCATCACTGGCTGATGCATATGCTCATAAGCGAGCTCAGAAACTTTGAACGATAAAGTAGCAGAAAACAGCATATTAAGGCGTTTTTCAGGGGCTGGCATACGATTCAGTAAATAGCGTATGTCTTTAATAAAGCCTAAATCAAACATCCTGTCTGCTTCATCTAATACCATGACCTGAATATTATCCAGAGAAAAAGCTTTCTTCCGATAAAAGTCAATAATTCTGCCTGGAGTGGCAATAATAATATCAACATTCCCCTGTACTGCTTTTAACTGTTTCTGGTAGTCAGTGCCGCCATATATCAACGCTAAATTAAAATTTAAGTGCTTACCTAATAGCAGAGCATCTTTATGAATCTGAATGGCTAGTTCGCGAGTAGGTGCTAAAATAATTGCTCTGGGATATTTTTTCTTTTCACTACTATCATTTATTAAACGCTGAAAAGTTGCCAGTAAAAAGCTCGCAGTTTTGCCTGTTCCTGTTTGCGCCTGACCCGCTACATCCCTGTCTCGCAAAGCAATGGGTAAAGCGCGATCCTGAATAGGGCTGCACTGGTCAAAACCTGCATCTTTCAAACCGCGTAAAATAGGTCTGGAAAGCTCAAGATTTATGAAATGTGTGTCCGTTAAATGTGTATTTTTCATGCGCATAGAATACAGTAATATGGCTGAATTTGCACGAGCTCGTCATATGTCCGTTTCTTCATTAATGTGAACCAGTTCACATAAATTCACATAAATTAAACAAAAAATATTGACAAAATAATCCGATAAAGCGATATTAAGGACTTGTACAATAATTTGGAGAATAGCGTGAGTGACTCGGTCCTTCATGTAACTGATAGTAATTTTGACGAACTTGTTTTGAAAGCCAGTACACCAGTGTTAGTTGACTACTGGGCTGAGTGGTGTGGCCCCTGCAAAATGATTGCCCCTGTTCTGGATGAAATTTCTCAGGAATATACGGGCAAAATTACCGTTGCAAAATTAAATATTGATGAAAACCCTGCTACACCATCACATTATGGTGTTCGTGGTATACCAACACTAATGCTATTTAAAGATGGCGATATTGAAGCAACTAAAGTTGGCGCATTGACAAAATCCCAACTTGCTCAGTTTATCGACAGCAATATCTAGGCTACTTAGCCAGGAAGTAGTAAAATTAATTGTTACTTCCTGGCTTTACGTGTATACTCTCCTAATCGTGCGGACCTCTTCTGCACTTTCTGCATTTCAAAATAACCGCATCTTATACTAAGCTGAGATTATCTTTCAGCGCAGATACCCACACCTCTTTTAAATTTTCCTTGTATGAATCTTACCGAACTTAAATTAAAACCAATCACAGACATTATTGCACTTGCTGAAGACCTAGGAATTGAAAACGTTTCTCGATCGAGAAAGCAGGAAGTGATCTTTTCTATTCTTAAAAAACAGGCAAAAAGTGGCGAAGATATCTACGGCGATGGTGTCATAGAAATTTTACAAGATGGTTTTGGTTTTTTAAGAACACCAGGCAGTTCTTATTTAGCTGGTCCTGATGATATTTATGTCTCTCCCAGTCAAATAAGACGCTTTAGCTTACGCACCGGAGATACCATCAGTGGCAAAATAAGACCTCCAAAAGACAACGAACGTTATTTTGCGATGCTTAAAGTTGAAAAAATCAATTTTGAAGCACCCGAAAATGCCAAACATAAAATCCTCTTCTCAAATCTGACTCCTTTATTCCCTAATAAACGCTTTAACATGGAGCGTGGTGATGGTAGTACTGAAGATTTAACCGGACGCGTGATTGATTTAATTTCACCGATTGGTAAAGGCCAGCGGGGACTTATCGTTTCACCACCTAAGGCTGGTAAAACCATGATTCTGCAAAGCCTGGCTCATGCTATCGCAGAAAATAACCCCGAATGCTATATGATTGTACTGCTCATTGATGAGCGCCCGGAAGA
>WTCN01000335.1 GCA_013138555.1 Methyloprofundus sp.
CAAGAGATTAATGACATGCTGGATTCCATGGACTATGTGCATGATCTGGGCGATTTAAAAATCAACATTTCTGGCTGTATGAATGGCTGTGCGCATCAAAGTGTTGGGCATATTGGTATACTCGGTGTCGATAAAAAAGGCGTGGAATGGTATCAGGTAACACTCGGTGGGTCTTCTGAAAATGATGCCGCTATCGGTGATCGCTTAGGCCCCGCTGTGAGCAAAGAAGATATTACGCCCACTATTAAAATTCTGCTAGAAGTGTATATTGAGCAGCGACTTAATGAAGAAGAATCATTTCTTGCCACTGTTAGGCGCGTAGGTGTCGCCCCATTTAAGGAGAAAACTTATGCAACTCATTAAAGACAAGCAAGTCATTCAGGATAACTGGGTCTATATCCTCGACGAAACACCGCTAGACGCTGACTATATTATTGTTCCTTTAGTCCGCTGGCAGCAAGAGCGCGACCAACTATCCAAGGTAAAACACCTGGGCTTAAGGCTTGAGTCTGATGCTGTACTAGAAGACATCGTAGATAATTTATCTCACTTCCAGTTAGTTGAGTTGTTTATTCCGGTGTTTACCGATGGGCGCGCTTTTACTCATGCCCGCTTATTGCGTAGCCGTTATGGATTTACTAGCGACATTCGTGTCAGTGGTGACTTTATGCGTGATCAGGTGTTTTATCTCAACCGTGTCGGTGTCAGCAGTTTTGAGCTCAATGATCAGGACAATGCACAACAGGTCATCCAGTCTATGGGTGATTTTTCAGTGGATTCTCAAGAGTCTGTTGCCTGAGTTTAACCTAGGGACATCATTCGGGGTGTGGACTTAAAGTCCACACTACCTCCAGTCCCGTTTTGGACTCATTCCTAACTTCCTTATATGCAAAAGTCAGCCACTATCTAAGGTCACTCAATTGAAATCACTTCTGTTTATTTTTATTGCCTTCGCACTGATGTATCTAGCAGCGGATAATTTATTAAGCAGGCAATCGCCAAGCTATGCGATTGAACACCCGAATGATATTTTTCAGCCCATGCTGTTTAAAAATTCGATTGAAAGTACCGATAAAGGCATTATTATTTCGGCTGATAGAAGAGGGCATTACTCTGGAGTCGGAATGATCAATCAGCATAAAATGGAATTTATGATTGATACAGGCGCAACTTCGATAGCCGTTCCCAGTAAATTAGCTAAACAGGCAGGCCTGCAATTTGGCATGCCTGTTGTGAGCAACACTGCCGCTGGAAATGTAAAAGCCTATCAGACAATTATACCCAGCTTAAAGATGGGGTCTATCACGCTAAAAAATACGCATGCGGTTATTCTTGATAAACTGGATCAGGTTTTAATTGGTATGACGGTGCTTAAACGCTTTAAAGTCACGCAATTTGATGGCAAGATGATGATTGAATCACCTTAGGAACGTATACGAAATAACTTGACCACTACACTAAAACTAAGGCCAGGCATAAAACCGGCATTCGGGAAAATGACTACAGCCTATATAATCCTGACCAATTTTCTTACCTCGAATCGCGCTACGAATTTCGAGGGCATGATGACACTCAGGGCAAGGGTCTCCTGCCTTAAGCTGTTTTGATGGCTGATTGTTTGCAGAAGAAACAGTGGCTGATTTTCCCATGGTCTGAGGTGTTTTAAGCTGCGTAACAATGGCATTGAGCAATAAAATCTGTTGCTGTAAAAAACCATTAATATCCTGCCCTTTATTATTAGCAATATCATCCAGTTGTTGCTCCCATTGCGCGGTTAATAATGGATCTTTAATAGTATCAGGAACCGCATCAATCAAATTAAACCCAAGTGCTGTCGCTTTGAGTAATTTCTTTTCTGCAATGATAAATTTACGCTGGAACAGTGTTTGAATAATATTCGCCCGGGTGGCCTGCGTGCCTAAGCCTGCCGTTTCTCTCAATATTTTTTTCATTACCTTATCGCTTACCTGAGTACCAATCGTTTCCATGGCCTTTATCAGTGTACCTTCGGTGTAATGCTTAGGTGGCTGGGTTAATTTATCTAAAAGTTTGAGATGATCACAAAGTAGTTGCTCACCTTTTTTTACTGCCGGAAGCTCTTGCTGATTATCAGCAACTGACTTAGAAATGCGCGTTCTGGCCTCTGTTTCAAGCACCTGCTTCCAGCCTTTGACGCGGGCAATACGCCCACTGGCTTTAAATTGGTCGGCTGCAATCGTAACGATGATCGTACTTTGGTCATATTCGAAATCAGGGAAGAACTGGGCAATATAGCGGCGTCGAATTAAATTATAGATATTAAGCTCTTTGCCATTGAGACGAGTAACACCCGGTGCTGCCTGCGTTGGAATAATAGCATGGTGAGCCGTGACTTTTTTATCATTCCAGACTCGGGATTGCTGTGCTTTATTTGCCTGAGAAATCAATTCACAAAGGCTAGCATCATTGTTACAGAGTGCCTGAAGTATCGTACTGACATCGTTAAACTGACTGAGCGGTAAATACTCACAGTCACTTCTTGGGTAGGATGTCAGTTTATGAGTTTCATACAAGCCCTGCGCCAGACTTAAAACCTCTTGCGCGCCATAACCCCAACGTCGAGAAGCCTCTTGCTGCAAACCAGATAGATTATAAAGCAAAGGGGGCGGCTGCTTTTTTCTAAGCGTTGCTGCTGTTATTACAAGACCTGTTTGATTTTGGCATCTATCAATCACGGACTGAGCAAGCTGCTTGTCCAGGCAGTGCTTTTGCTTACCACCCTGCCCTGTTGATATTTGTTCTGGCAGCTGCCATTTTGTTTCTAGCAATTCACCGTCAATCCCATTGTTGGTTTTAAAATAAGCCAGAACCTCATAATAAGGAAGCGGTTTAAAATTTGAGATCTCACGATCCCGATTGACTATCAACGCTAATGTAGGCGTTTGCACCCGACCGACCGAGCGTACTTGGCGGTCATTCGCTAACAGCGTAAAAGCGCGGGTTAAATTCATGCCGATTAACCAGTCAGCCCGCCCCCTGGCCAACCCTGAATGATACAGTGGTTCTGTTTCTATACTCGGTCTCATCGCTTTCAGTGCGCGTTGAATACTGACAGTATCTAATGCAGATAACCATAAACGGCGGGTTGAGCCCTTATATTTAAAATAATCCAGCACCTCACGGGCGATGGTTTCTCCTTCACGGTCAGCATCGGTTGCAATCACAACACTATGGCTGCGTTTCAATAGCTTTTTCAAAACTGTCAATTGTTTACTAGTCGATTTTTTTGCCGACATCTTCCAGTCCTGAGGCAAAATAGGTAAATCGTTTAATGACCAGCGCTTATACTTTGGGTCGTATTCATCGGGAGGAATCATTTCCAGCAAATGCCCGATACACCAGCTAACAATCAGTTTATCACCTTGAAGATAGCCATCATTACGCTGACTAGCTCCCAGAATACGGGCAATATCGCGGCCTTGTGATGGTTTCTCACAAAGATAAAGTTCAAATGTATTTTTTGCTCTGCTAACCAAAGGAGGATAATCTCAAAATAGTAAGGCTAACTCGCCTTCAGATGTTTATTTAGGTTATTATATCATTTTACAGCCCCCTTCTGTGCCACACTCAGGTTTGTTCGGCCTTTATAGGCTGGGCTGATTAATAATGCGTAACATCAGAGAATAAGTAATCAACAATAGCGATGAATAACATTGTCTCATAGTGAGGTGAACAATCATGCTGCATAAAAGAATACTACTGGTTAGAGATGAGAATGCCTTAGGTAATGTTTATAACGAATTAAAACTCAATTTTGATAAAATTGAAGTCTCGGTTCGTGACATTATTATTGAGCGCGTCTTTCAGGAAGTGCAAAAATATAATGAAAAAGCAGTTGCTTATAAATTTGCACTGGTACAACCGAAAGAAGACGAGATGCGCCTTAATCATGCCAAAGAAAAAAAGAAAAAACTGATTAATGTAGAAAAACAAGTAGAAATTGCATTAAAAGCATTTGATAGTAATGGATTTTTTATTCTGCTTGATGAGCGACAGATAGAAGATATCGAAGAAATTGTGACGCTTAAAGCGGATACTATCATTAGCTTTATTAAGTTAACCCCTTTAGTCGGCGGATAACAGGAGAGCAATATGCTAACTAAACTATTTGCTCGGAAAAAGAAAGCACGATTAGACATTCACCCCGAATTTACCCCACTGATAGAAACCATCGAGCAATATGTGCAAAAAACTGAAGGTTTTCACTATTATGAGCCACGCCTGCCTTTAAAAAACTGTGTCGCTTATGATACTTTAAAAAACCTGCCTGGAACGGATAAAGTTGATGCTTTGCTCTATTTAATAAATAGAGTCAATGCGCTGCATAAAGTATTGGAGCCTAATGCTTACCACACTGATGAGTGGAATATTTATATGCTAAATCATAACTTACTGAATGCTTTTATTCGTACCCGGATAGAATTTCCTCAGGATTTTTCTTTTTTGACATTATTCAAAACGTTTTACCATTTAAGTGACCACCCCTTTGGTGCTTTGGTTTCCCAAATTGAAAAGCATATCCACAAACATGGCCTCAGTGAAAATCTAAAAAAAGATCTTCAAGCAATTCTGGATGTACCCGCAGTCTATGAATGTATCGGTAAAGGATCTGCTAGAAGGTATTATTATGGGCCCGATATAGGCAAGGCTGTCAAAAAGTTACAAAACCTTTTATATGCGACTGATGAAAATGGACAAAGCATGATGCCTCCTTATCAATTAGGCACTGGTAAGTTTGGTTCTATCGTTAGCTCTGACCTGGCAACTCTGCCGCAACAGCAACAAGACTTATGGAATGCACTTTTTCATCACCTTTCCACAGCCACTACAGGCAAGCCAGCGAAAAAATTCCTGATAAGCGCCAATCAACTTGTTGATGCAATAGGCACAACCCAGTTTAAGGCGATGAGCAATCAATGGTTTACAGCAGCAGCTCATATTGCCGTCGCAGTAGAAATCCATACACATAGCTATTTTGGAAAAGAACATAGTTACGAGACTTATGAATACATTGAAGCTTATAGTTTTAACTTACTAAAAGGATTGCTGTGGACAATGAGTCGTTTTCACAACAAACACTCCTTACACATCATTGCCTTGCTGACAGAAAAATGTTTTCAAAAAATCCCCGGGCAAGGCCCTGCTGCAGCGGGAGTCGGTAATGCAGGGATTTACACTTTGGCGCAATCTAAGGGGCTGAAGGGTATCAGTCACCTCTCTCGCCTTAAACTTAGAATCCGGCAAAACAACACCCAGAAACTTATTCAGAAATATATTGATGAACAAGCCAGAAAACAGGGCATCAAACCAGCGCAAATTGAAGAAATTTCCGCATCCGACTATGGATTGTGTAATGGAGAGCGAATTGAAGCATTTGCAGAGTATAAGCTGGTTTTACGACTCACAGCTGTAGGTGCAACTGAACTGCAATGGCTAAAACCCGATGGCAAAGCGCAAAAATCGGTGCCTGCTTTTGTTAAAACAAACGCAAAACTAAGCGAGAAACTTAAAAAGCTACGTGATTTGGCAAAACAAATCAAACAGGCCTCAACAACACAGCGTGATCGTATAGACCGTCTTTATAGCGAAGATATGAGCTGGAGTCTGGCAGATTTTGAAACTTATTACCTAAATCATGGTTTAGTGAGTCAAATTGCATGCAAATTAATTTGGCTGCTGGACGAACAACCGGCTTTATTTTTTGCCGGGCAATGGCAGGATGAACAAGGGACTGTCGTCACAGCCAATGCGCAAACTCAGGTTCGTCTATGGCACCCCATTGACTCAGAAGCCAACACCGTATTAGCCTGGCGTGAATGCCTTGAAGTCTTGCAAATCAAACAGCCGCTTAAGCAAGCCTATAGAGAAATTTATCTATTAACCGATGCAGAAATCAATACTCGCATCTACTCCAATCGTATGGCAGCGCATATATTAAAGCAGCATCAGTTCAATTCACTTGCAGCCTTGCGTGGCTGGAAATATTCACTGCTCGGTGCTTATGATGATGGACGTGATGGCGAAATTGCCCAAAAAACACTGCCCGAACAAGGTTTAACAGCACAATTCTGGATTGATGAAATTCTGGATGGTACAGAGAGTTTTAATGATACTGGTATCTGGTATTACGTAGCAACAGACCAGATACGTTTTTGTAATAGCGCAGATCAGGCCGTTGCATTAGTCGATGTTCCAGCGCTTATTTTGTCGGAAATCATGCGCGATGTAGATTTATTTGTCGGTGTCGCCAGTGTCGGTAACGACCCTCAATGGCAAGATGGTGGGCCTGATGGGCGACAGGATTACCGCGATTACTGGCAAAGTTACTCCTTTGGCGATTTAAGCGAAGTTGCCAAAACACGTAAAACGGTACTTGAGCGGCTCTTGCCCAGATTAAAAATACGCGATGTTGCAAAAATTGATGGCAAATTTTTAATGATTCAGGGTAAAAAACACGCCTATAAAATTCATATAGGCAGCGGTAATATCCTGATTGCACCGCATGACCGTTACCTTTGTATTGTACCGGGGCGAGGTAAAGATAAAAATGTTGATCAGTTGTTTTTGCCATTTGAAGGAGATAACGGGCTTTCTATTGTGCTGTCCAAGGCCTTTATGTTGGCTGATGATGACAAGATAACAGATACAACGATATTAAGTCAGCTTTGAACCTTCAGAGCTGGCTGATTTTATCTATAAAATAGGTTTACTCTCCACTGCTAAGCACTCGCACAGCTGCCACCCAATAACGTTAGAATATCACCTACACCCTTTCTTGATATGGAATAGGGTGTGCTGAGGCACGAAGAGCACCTTTTAGCATGATGCGCTTCGTGCCTCAGCACATCCTATATGGTTTGAAGCTAAAAAGTTAATTTCCTGAATTTCAAATTTAGGTATTTCATACCACATTCAATAAAGCATCCTCTAGTTTCTCATACTGAAACTGATAACCAGCCTCTGAAATCTTTATCGGCAAGACCCTATTTCCTGCCAGCAATAGTTCTTCGCCCATTTGCCCCATTAATAGCTTTACTGCTATCACAGGCAGAGGAAAAATAGTAGGGCGTTTTAACACCTTGCCCAGAGTTTTGCTAAACTCCTGGTTTGTTACTGGGTTAGGTGCTGTGCCATTTATAGCGCCGGTTAAACTTTTATGCTCAATACAGTATAAAATAATACCCAGCAAATCATCTAGATGAATCCAGGGCATCCATTGTTTTCCTTCACCAATTTTTCCCCCTAGCCCCATCTTAAAAGGGAAGAGCATTTTACTTAATGCGCCGCCACCTTTACCCAGTACAATGCCAGTCCGTAGTAAACAGGTACGAATTCCGAGTGTTTCTGCCTGTAAGGCAGCGGCTTCCCATTGCTGACATAATTGGCTAGAAAAGCTGTTATCGCCGGATACATTTTCATCCACAAAATCAGTTGTTGCAGCGATACCATAATAACCAATGGCAGAGCCACTCACTAGCAATTCAGGTTTATGTACTGCCTTTTGCAAATAGGCAATAAGCTGCTGTGTTATACCAAGGCGGCTATCAACAATTCGCTGTTTTTGTTGCTCACTCCAGCGTTTATTCGCAATGGGTTCACCTGCCAGATTAATGACAATATCAAAGACTGCATCATCTTCTAGTTGCTCCAGATCAGCAATACCTTTAACGGGAGGTTTGATTGCTTCAGGGTGTCTACTCAACACCACAATATCATGTTTATCTTCTAACAAACGAGAACAAAGAGCAGTTCCAATAAAGCCTGTACCACCGGTAATAAGTATATTCATTTTATTCTCCTTAAAATCACAGAAATGTACGCGACACACTTCAACAACTGTAGGATGGGCAAAGGTCTTTTTCGTGCCCATCTGTTATATTAAGAGTAGTACTGCATAATGGACACGCTATCACCCTGAATAAGCAAATACACCCTACTCAGTCAGCCAGTCCCGCGCATGTAAAAAATCTTTATACAATACCGCCTCTGGACTCCCCTCTTCTGGGCTCCAGTCATACTTCCAGTGCACCACCGGAGGCATGGACATTAAAATAGATTCTGTACGCCCACCTGATTGCAAGCCAAATAAAGTACCACGATCATAGACCAGATTAAACTCTACATAACGCCCACGGCGATATAACTGAAAATCGCGCTCACGCTCTCCATAAGCAGTTGCTTTGCGTTTTTGTACTATGGGTAAATAGGCTTTTAAGTAATTTTCACCAACACTTTGCATAAAAGCAAAACTTTGCTCAAACCCTGGTTCATTTAAATCATCAAAAAACAAGCCACCGACACCCCGCGTTTCGCTTCGATGTTTTAAATAAAAATACTCGTCACACCATTTTTTATATTTATCATAAACTTCTTCACCAAAGGGATCGCAGGCGGCTTTTGCGGTTTTATGCCAGGCAATGGCATCTTCTTTAAAGGGGTAATAGGGCGTTAAATCAAACCCGCCCCCAAACCACCAAATAGGATCTTCTCCTTCTTTTTCGGCGATAAAAAAACGCACATTTGCATGGGAAGTAGGCACGTAAGGATTATGTGGATGTATGACTAATGATACACCCATCGCCTGAAAGTCACGCCCCTCTAGTTCAGGGCGCTTTGCCGTTGCAGACGGCGGGAGCTTATGACCAAATACATGAGAAAAATTAACCCCTGCTTGCTCAAAAGTTTTACCATTAGTTAAAACTCGCGAACGTCCCCCGCCTCCTTCAGCTCTATCCCAAGCATCTTCAACAAAAACAGCACCGCCATCTTCCTGCTGTAAGCCTGCACAAATACTCTCTTGCAAGCCTAATAAAAATGCTTTTACCTGCTCAATTTGATTCTGACTAATGTGTGCCATATTTTCATTTTCTCCTTAAAGTGTATTTCTGCGTACAAAAGGACAATTTTTAAGTAAAATTAACATTCTATTATGATAATAAAAAAATGAATTCACAAAAAGATACCTTATACGCGAGTCCGCTGGGTAAAGTCGACGGCTTTCAGTTCGATAGCAGCGTCGTCGATGTTTTTCCTGATATGATACAGCGTTCTGTCCCAGGATACAGTGCTATTATTTCGGCTATCGGTTTGCTTGCCAGCCGCTTTGCTCAGGCCGATAGTGTTTGTTATGACCTGGGTTGCTCGCTAGGTGCTGCAACGTTGTCTATGCGCCATAAAATAGGCGCAAAAGACTGTAAAATTATTGCGGTGGATAACTCCAGTGCCATGCTATCCCGCTGCCAGAAAATTATAGACAGGGATACTGCCGTCATTCCCGTACAACTAGTCTGCGCTGATATTCAAGATATTAGTATACAAAATGCATCAGTCATTGTCCTAAATTTTACCTTACAATTCATTCCTCTCGCTGATCGCGATGCTTTTATCAAAAAAATATATGCAGGTTTACGACCCGGTGGCTTATTGATTTTGTCCGAGAAATTAATGTTTACTGATGCCCGACAACAAGCCTTACAGACAGAGATGCATCATGCCTTTAAAAAAGCCAATGGCTATAGTGATATGGAAGTCAGCCAAAAACGTGCCTCATTAGAAAATGTACTGATCCCTGAGACCTTCAAGCAGCATAAAGACCGGCTGCTTCAGTCAGGCTTTGATAATGCCGAAGTCTGGTTTCAATATTTTAACTTTGCGTCTATGATTGCCCTAAAATGATCAATTATCAACCACTCTACGAGTTACTTACGGAAAGAAATGCTGAACATTGGGCAACGATTTTACCCGATCAAATTCAGCAAAAGCTTAACCCGCAAGCACATGGTAATTTTACTCAATGGAATGCTGCCGTTGAGAAATTACCTATACCTGCCAAGCCTAGCTTACAGCTGGATAATGACAGTTTTAAAATTGGTCAGGTCAATGAATTATCAAAAGAAGAATGGCAACAGCTGGATGCAGGTTTAAAAAACCTGTTCCCCTGGCGCAAAGGCCCTTATGATTTATTTGGTCTGCAGCTTGATACAGAATGGCGCTCAGACTGGAAATGGGATCGCATTAAAGACCATATCACTCCGCTGGATAAGCGGCTGGTTTTAGATGTCGGCTGTGGTAATGGCTATCACTGCTGGCGCATGCTGGGTGCTGGTGCGCAAATGGTGGTCGGTGTTGATCCGGTACAATTGCATGTCTTACAGTTTCAGGCGATACGCCGCTTATATGGCGAAGCACCCATCTATGTTTTACCCCTAACACTGGAAGAGATCCCTGAAAAAACCAGTATTTTTGATACTGTATTTTCTATGGGGGTACTGTACCACCGCCGTTCTCCGATTGACCATTTAACGGATTTACGCGACTGTTTACGCAGTGGTGGGGAGTTAGTACTGGAAACACTGGTGATTGAAGGCAAGTTGGGTGAAGTTCTGGTTCCCGAAGGGCGTTATGCGCGTATGCGTAATGTCTGGTTTTTACCGACTTGCGATACTTTAGTCAGCTGGATGAAGCGCTGTGGCTTTAAGAATATACGTGTTGTGGATATTAACCAGACCAGTATGGAAGAGCAACGCGCAACGCCGTGGATGACCTTTAACTCATTGCAGGATTTTTTAGATCCGGATAATTCGGACTTGACGATTGAAGGTCATCCGGCTCCGAGGCGGGCGACTATTATTGCGACGATTGATTGATTTTTGGTTCGTATGCTTTCTGGGCATACGAATCTGGTTTGTGGTGGTCTGCGTCACGGAACGCAGAGCGTTTTCGTATGAATTCCCACGGAGGACCGTGGGAACTAGAAGAAAGTCCAAGTTACATCGCACTGACGTTACTAACCACCTGCGTCGATGCCAACTCAAGACCTAATTTATAACACTCACTCGCCCGCTCCTGATCACCTTCTTCTGCCAGAAAATTACCTAAAACACGGTAAGCTTCAACGGTTGGCTCAGTATCAATACTTTTTGCCAGGTATTTTTTTGCTTTTTCAGCGAATTCACATTTAATGGAAATTTTTCCCAGAACGCGCAATAAAATAGCATCCTCACCATGTTGCAACAACCATTTTTCTGCCATTTCTAATTGGCCACGAAAATCTATCGACTGCACACTGCCAAATAATACCAGCAAAGTCATATCCCATTTTTTATTGAGAGATTTGACCAGTTCTTTTTCAATTTTTGCTCCTGCGCCAGCTTCTATCATCGCAGCATAATAAATTGCTGGTACACCTGACATGGTTTTTACATGCTCAGGTACTTCTTGCCAAAGTTCCTGAATTTCTTTTGCATCTTCACGCTCTGCCGCTTCTTTAAGTAGAACGCTATAAGTCTCGACTTCCCATAATTTGACTTCCGCTTCCATAAAGACTTTATTTTCATGAAAGGCAGGCAGCAAGGCACGGATCGCTTTCCAGTCGCCTAACTGCTGATAGGTCTGATGCATCATTTTTAAGACACTGGCATGGGAAGAGTCAATGGAGTGTAATCTTGTCAGTGTTTCCAGAGCCTGGTCGAATTGTTTTTGCGATAAATGTAGCTCGGCTTGCGTTAAACCGACTGCAACTTCAGAGCCTGGTGCATCCTGCGTAGCCCGTTGTAGATATTCATCACGTTTATCCATCGCACCACGTGAATGTGCTGCGCGCGCTGCCGTTAAGTAATGAATTAATGGAGCACCGCTATTTGACGCATGTTTAATCAGGGTTTTTTCAGCTCGCTCCCAGTTACCTTCTGCAGAATCTACAAGGCCTGCGATCAATGCATCCTGTGAGCGGTTAAATTTAACCGATTTGCCACGCATTCTTATTTTTCCGGGGAGTCTAAGCAACCAGCCTAGTAGTCTAAATAATACATAGAAAATAAAAAAACCAATGATTAACCCAATCACGAAAACGATTAACGATGTCTCCAAAGCCCAATGCCCAATACCTATCAGGACATATCCAGGATCATCGTATTGCCCCATCCACTCATTAGCAAAAAAGGCTAGACCAACGGCAAATAATAGTGTCACCGCAAAAAACAGTATATTTTTCATAGCTCAATCTCCCTATTATTGTGCATCCTGAATTTCAGGTGGTGTTAAGGGGTCTACCTGTACCTCCGGTTTTGGTAAAGGCTTAGGCTGAATATCAGGCTGCAAAGCTTTATCTGTTTCTAGTCTAAGCTTGGCAATATTTCTTAACATTTTCAGTGACCGACTAATATCCGGGAAATTACTGCGAATTTGTATTGCTTGCAGCCTATTTAATTCATTCACAAAATTGACGCGTGCTCCGTCTTTAGTGAAGTTATTGCTAAGCCACTGTAAAACATCATTAAGCCCTGCCTGATACAATGCATCATCATGCTGCACTAAGGCAAGCTTGACAATAACCAGCTTGGTACTTAACTGCTCGGCAATAAAAGCTTTCTGTTCTGGGCTAATAATGCTGGTGACT
>WTCN01000191.1 GCA_013138555.1 Methyloprofundus sp.
CCTGAGGATTTGGCTTTAGCACAATTTTATTTGGAGCAACAACAATGATACGAGTTGGACAAGGTTATGATGTACACCGTTTTGTCGATCAAGGCGATGTGATTTTAGGCGGCGTAAAAATAGATTATGAACAAGGTCTGGAAGCGCATTCAGATGGTGATGTAGTATTGCATGCCTTATGTGATGCATTACTAGGCGCGGCGGCTTTGGGGGATATAGGCAAACATTTTCCTGATACTGACCCTGAATTCAAAGGCGCTGATAGTCGCGTTTTGCTACGTCATGTCTATGGTATCGTACAGGAAAAAGGTTATAGTCTGGGTAATGCTGATATTACCATTATCGCTCAGGCACCAAAAATGGCATCACATATTGTCGCTATGTGTGAAAATATTGCCGCTGATTTATGCGTTGATGTGGACAGTATTAATGTCAAAGCAACTACCACTGAAAAGTTGGGTTTTGAAGGGCGAAAAGAAGGGATTGCCGTGCAAGCGGTTGTGCTTATTGCTAAATAAAAGCCAGGTAGGGTGCATTGCATGCACCCTACACTTACTTTATTCATCATTCTTATCAAATCAATCTATTGAATTCTAACATACTACTACCTGACTGGACTCACGCCTATGGCGGCGCTCAAAGTCAAGGTATCATCCGCCAAACTCCCGATGATTTTATCGTCAATGAAATTCAATCTTTTGAGCTGTCAGGCTCAGGGGAACATGCTTTTTTATTGATTGAAAAATGCTCGGAAAATACCGATTATGTTGCCAGATTGCTTGCTCGTTTTGCGGGTGTCAGGCAGCGAGATGTTAGCTATGCGGGTTTAAAAGATCGCCATGCACGCACCACACAATGGTTTAGTGTCTGGCTACCGGGTAAACCTGATCCAGACTGGCAAGGACTAAACTCGGAAACCATTAAGGTACTACAGGCAACCCGGCATAGTAAAAAATTAAAGCGCGGGTCACTGGCAGGTAATCAATTTATTTTACGCATTCGTGATTGGGCGGGAGATAAAACAATTCTTGAGCAACAATTGCAAACTATCAGGGAACAAGGTGTTCCCAACTATTTTGGTGAACAACGTTTTGGCCGAGAGGGGGGGAATATAGCAAAAGCCCTTGCTCTCTTTGCCGGGGAAAAAGTATCACGGAATCAGCGTAGTCTCTATTTATCTGCTGCACGTTCTTATTTATTTAACCATATACTCAGTGCAAGAGTAGCAAGTGATACCTGGAATCAAGCACTCCCCGGTGATGTATTGATGTTTGACAATTCCCATAGTTTCTTTAAAGCGGAGACTCTGGATAAGTCGATTTTACAAAGAGTCGAGCAATTAGATATGCACCCGACAGCGACACTATGGGGGAAAGGTGAGGTACAGGTATCTGCCGAAGTGGCTGTTATCGAACAGCAAGTTATTGGCTTATATGACGATTTAGCGCAAGGCTTAATAGCCTTTGGTATGGAACAGGATCGTAGGGCATTACGCAGTCATATACAAGAACTGCAATGGCAATTTCTTGATAGTACAAGTCTGGAGCTAAGCTTTACTTTAAATGCAGGATGCTATGCGACGGCCTTGTTAAGGGAAGTTGTGCAAACGTTATAGTTTTATGTCACTGATGTTATGAGGCGGGTCAATCATTAAAAGATGCGCTTCGTATCTCAGCACATCCTATAGCTGACCTGTCGTCTAATCTTCTGCCAATTACTCTGGCAAATCTTTTGCCCGTTGTATTAAATAGTTACCTTGTAAAAGCGTCCATTGTGGGTCAAGTTGAAGATAAGCCAGAGTAGCTGTAGGCATAAGTTTCCCATCATCTGGCATTGGGATATTGGGAGCCAGGTAACTTAGTAAAGATTCAAAGCCTGGGTTATGGCCAACTAGCAAAAGTCGTTGAGTTGAGTCTGGAATATGTGACAAAATCTGACGTAAACCAGATAAACTGGCCTCGTAAATATTTTTCTCGGTTTGAATGGAGTCTAGCGCTAAACCCATTGCCGTGCATACTATTTCTGCAGTGCTTAGCGCACGTATTGCCGGAGAGCTAATAATTAAGTCTGGCAGCAGTTTTTGCTCGCCTAACCATTCGCCCATTTGCTGAGCATTACGTTTTCCGCGTTGATTTAAGGGGCGATTAAAATCACTTGTACCAATATTCCAATCTGATTTACCGTGCCTTAAAAGAAGGAGTTCTTTACTCATATCATTGAGACTTATTTGGTCTGCAGGGGCTGGGGAGTTTATTGGCTTTATCTTTCATCAAGTGTCGTCTTTTCGGCTATAAGGATGACTATTGTTCCTAATATCATCATTACCGCTGGAACTAAAGCATTTTCTGTTTGTACACTAAATACCATGCCTATAATGACAACAACCAGTCCTGCAACTGATATTACAGCTCTTATACCTTTAGGTTTCTCATTTGCAATGTTTGAATCCACCTTTTTCTCCAGTTTAGATTAAGTGAAAAATATTTCGCTTGGCATTGGCTTGTTAGATGGCGTCCCCAGACGGACTCGAACCGCCAGCTATCCCTTAGGAGGGGACTGCATTATCCAGTTATGCAATGGGGACATCAGGGATATTATAACAATAAATTAGCAGAGTGCTTGGGAAAAATAAAATTAAAAGCAGGGCGGACTGAAGTCCACCCTACAGGTTTTGCTTTAATGACTGATTTTTTTGTATTTAATACGGTGAGGCGTATCAGCATCAGTCCCTAAACGTTTATGACGATCCACTTCGTAATCTGCATAGTTTCCTTCAAACCAGACGACATTACTATCACCTTCAAAAGCTAGCATATGGGTAGCAATTCTATCCAGAAACCAGCGATCATGTGAAATAACCACGGCACA
>WTCN01000268.1 GCA_013138555.1 Methyloprofundus sp.
GAAAATATTGAGCGAATGTTAGCATTGCGAGTTGTCAGGGCTAACGAAGAATGGGATAAATATTGGGATAATTTAGCGGAAGCGGCCTAATTTATAGGAAACTCCCTCACACTTTTAATCACACCCGTCTCCATAGGTTAATGTTAACAATGGATACAGCATCATCCTGCGTCTCGTCTACTTAGTAGAGCCACAAATGATCTCAATAAAAGCCATATGAAATCACTCGGCACCATCCCAATAAAGACGTCTCAGATGGCGCAAGTGGCGGGGGCGGCATTTCAAGTTCGAGCCGCTACCCAAAGGTACGACGGACCCCGTGAGCCACACCTCCACCAGGTTCAATTTTACACCCCTGGCAAGATCTCCGCCACTTGCTTTGAAGAGAACATCAGTTTTCGAAAATCGAAAAAAAATTCGGCTTACACTTGTGGAAATATAGATTTAGATAACTTTTCTATTATTACCATATCTATAAGCTCACTAATCATTTCTCTCCATAATTCTATAGTAGACCCTTTTTTTTATTGCTTGCGTTTTAATAGAGTATCTACGCGCTGACCCCCTTTTTTTTCTTTGGTCAAATAAAATATGTAAAAACAAGCACACCTAAAAGACCAATTAACAATGCTACAACTCTAACTTGTTTAGAGCTTTTGTATCCATTTACTGCTCCTAAAATTAATAATGGAGACGTTACAGCAAGAAATTTTAACCAATAATTTTCTGTTGTTCCCCATAAACCCTTTACAAGTGCAATACATATAAAATATGTAAAAAGTAATACTAGATTTTTAAATTTTTTCACATTCAGAGCCTATTTCTGAAAACAGATCAAAGGGGTCAGAGTTAATGATTTTCTCTATATTCCCCCTACTCCCACCTAAAATAATAATTAGGGGCAGTGTAAATAAGCTTTTAAAATAAATCGCTATGTAATAATTAGGATCAGAGCAAAATTAATTACACATTAATTTCCCAATAGCACTAAGTTAAGCGGGCAGTGTAAATGAGCTTTTAAAATAAATCACTGCGCGTCCCAATTCTAGCTAACTGTAGTTCAGAGGAATTGCTCCTATATATAAGTAGTAGATCGGACTTTATATGGCATTCACGGAAGCTAGACCAATTGCCAATTAATTCGTGATCTTTATATTTTGCATCAAGAGTGGCCTCTTGTTCTAAAGTTGAAATCACCTCAAATATAATTTTCAAATCAGGTAATGGTAATTTACTTGCTTTTTTGAAATCCTTCTTGAATTGGCTGGAGTATACAATTTCAAGCATTTTCTAATTTAACTTGAAGGTCGTTAAATAGTTCTGAAGCATTACTCGCCTTATGGCCTTTTCCTTCTTCTAGTTCTTGTATGGCCTGTATTGTAACCTTGTTGGGCTGTCTGGCCTTGAGTTCAAATGGAATTCCACCATGATTGATAACGGCTTTTGCAAACAATTTAATCGCTTGTGAAGGGCTTAATCCAATTTCTTCACAGATATGAGTAAATTCAGTTTTCATGCCATGATCAATTCGTATACTAATTGTATCTGTTTTCATATTAGCTCTACTATGTGTTGCAAATAGACTAAATTGTAATACAATTTTATACAATAGTGAAGTGGCTAGAAATCAAAGGACTCAGAGTCATTAACAAAAACGGTGGAAATAACGAACTGTGCTGTCAATAAGCTTACCTTAAACTCATTCGACAATATACTTCCTGGCTGTTCGCCTATCCAGTTGAGTAATCCTGGCAACTGCCTCATAACTCCCATGACGCTCATAAAGAAAACGACAATATTGCTGTAATAGCATTTGCGCACTGCCCTCCCCTGCATTATCCATTAAGCTAAAGCCAGCCTTTAAACTACCTAGATTAAGCTCACTGGAAATAGCACAGCTTCCGGTCAGGCAAATGCGGCGTATACATTGCTCCAGTTCCCTGACATTACCCGGCCAGGAGTAATAGTCAGGAATATCGGCACGAATCTGTTTTTCAATCGTTGCTGCTAAATAAGGGGCAGGAATATCAATAATGCGCTTGAGTAAAATAGTAATTAAATGCCCTAGCTCCTGCGAGTTTTCCTGTATACGCTGCTGTAAACTGGGGACCTCAATCACATCTGAACACAAACGATAATAGAGATCATCTCTAAAATGCCCATCTTTTCTTAGCTGACTGATATTCCGATTGGTCGCACTGATAACACGCCCGGAAAAACGTAACTTTTCATGACTACCAACAGGGCAAAAGACTCTATCCTGAATCACATTTAACAACTTAACCTGAGTAGGAATATCAATATCCCCAATTTCATCAATAAAGACAGCACCGTGCTCACTGCAACGGTCAAATAAGCCCTGATGGTGCTCTATGGCTCCCGTAAAAGCGCCTTTTTTATGCCCAAATAATTCTGACTCCAGTAAAGAGCAGGGGTATTGAGATAAATTTATAAATTGAAATGAGCGCGTGAAACTTTCCTTAAAACGCCTTTTGCTTAAATCAAAAGGGATAAACCCTGAGCAACCAATGGTATGTGCTACCAGAGTTTTACCTGTCCCTGTTGCACCTAACAATAATGTTGAAAAATCTTCCATTTTTCCACACAGATAGTCCATATACCATTGCGGGTTAAAGGTAAAAATATTGTTCCACAGACGCACACGTAATTCTATAATTGAGGGACAATCACCTGAAATAGCGGTACTAATAAAATAAAAGCCTCGATGTAGCTGGTAAAACAAGGCGATAAATTTTTCTGTTTCCGAGTCAGTAAACCCCGCCAATTGAAATCGATGGTTTAAGTCTTTGGCAAAATGCAGTTCAAGCGGCACATCTCCTAGCAGTCGCTGCTCCTCAATAAATTGATTGAATTGACTCTGAAACTCATGAAACTGGTAAAACAGCCAGGAAAATTTCATGATCTCCTGAGTCTTTCCTTGATAGGCAGTCATGCGAAACTCGGCTAAAGGCTGTAGCAGCTGGAAATGGCCGTGCAGTAATACTTGAATTTTTTCAATACGCTGGAATATTGCCATTGTCCCTGGCGCTATATCCAGAAGCTGACAATCTGCCAGCTCTCTTTGTTCGCTAAACGGATTGACAAAAGCCAATTCGGCAACCTGAGTAAAAAATTCTCGTTGTTCAGGCAGTAATTTTTTCATTGTTTAAATCCATCTTCGTATGGGCAAGGAGTAACACATAGCTTGTTCATTTTAAGTATAGCGTGCATTCAATTTATGTATAACAACTGATTTAACTTGACTCAATAATAACACCAACTCATTGTTTATTAACGACTTATAATAATGGCACAGCCTTTGCTTTAGTCACAATGACGACACTAAAAACAAAGGATCAAAACAATGAATAACTTAAAACGTATATTCGTCAGCATTAAAAGCCAGATTGACCATGTTGCCGATGAATTCGAAAATCATGAGGCACTTGCCGGTGTTGCTATCGAAGATTTACAGACAATCGCATCCAAAACCCGCTTACACTTGCATCGTGTCAGCAAAATGTCCGAACAATATCAACAGCAATTACTAGAGCAGCAAGAACAAGCCCGGCTATGGTCTGAGCGTGCCATTAAAGTTCGTCAGGAAGATGAACAAAAAGCCTTGCAATGCGTCAAACGCTTACGTCAGGTACAACAGCAAATCAAATCCCTGGAGCAGCAATATCAAGAGAGCCGTGCACAGGAAGAAAAAATACGCACCGACCTAGAACTTATTCAAGAACAGTTACAGTCCTTAAAAAATA
>WTCN01000021.1 GCA_013138555.1 Methyloprofundus sp.
TGACTTACATAAATGTGGTGAAATTTAAGAATTCAGTAAAATCAAGGGTTACAGAGAATTGTATAAAAATAATACAATCATGTAACTCATTGATTTATATTAAACCTAATACTTGTGTGTAAGGAGATGTTCTCAACTACCTGCTCATAATGAGAAGAAATGGAATTATTATATGAGCTACTATAATCAATATTTGCCGTTGACACAGTGGGCATCGCCATCATACTTTACACTCCTTATATGCAGTTGGATTAATAATAGTTTTAAAAGCATGCTTTTGTATATCATGGGCTTGCTCAGCCCATCCCAGTAAATCAGTATACTTAATATCATTATTGATTACTTCTTTAGCTTTAGAGTGAACTACTGTTTCCATGATTAGTCCTGGTTTATCATTAATGATAGCTTTGGCAATTGTAATTTTTACCACTCCTTGTGGCTTCTCCAATCCTACCTCGACATTAAAGCCAACAGAATGATGTTTACCATTTAAATTTATATTTTCTAAAAATGAACTGGGCAAGCCAAAATTAATATTAAAATGTTTTTCCAAAAACTGCTCAATAACCTCTGTTTCGCCAGGAAAAAAAGCATCTTGATAGCGCAGAGATACTGATAAGGTATCCTTAATTGAATTTATTAAGGAAGAGTCTGTATTATTAAAAACTTCTAATCCAATCTCAATTGAGTTTTTAAATGAATCCCAACTATATTGTTCTTTTGTTTGGTTAATAGTAAAAATGCCTAACCCTACTTGAAAGCAAGGCCAAGTATCTTGTTGCTTTCTAAAGCGGTGAGAAATAGCCATGGGGAGAGATAAATTATTCTGGATATTTTCGACCACAACAAATCCTTTGTTTTTTGCTGAAGCACTAAACATTCCTGCAAATAATGACTCTTCATTCTGATGATACTGAAATCGCCCTGGCGATACTTCACCCCACCTCAGTTCAAAAATAGCCTCTATTAATGGTGGGTTTTCTAGTAGTGGCATGATTTTTCGATCTTTCTTATTGTCATCATAAAATTAATCACTTAATGAATATTTTTAGTAGCTAATTATAGTACATTTAGATAACCAGCGCAGACAAGCTATTTTGTAAAAATATAACAACACTATTATCAAGCAAAAACACCCAATATTCCACAGTATCAACCAACAATGCAGTTATATTTGCCTCATATATAGATATTACCCACACTTAAAGAGGCAAACTAACAAAAAAACTACGTCATTTTTAATTTATTTTATAGCCTATGTCAACAATAAAACCTATTAAAACCGATGCGCGATACCCTATATCACTTGCACTATCCTTAAATCCCCTATAAAGAATCACTAACAGTACGATGATAAAAAGGCCATCGAGTCACATGCAAAAACCGTCTAATGGGCGATTTAATAATCGAGACACAGAGCGCAATAGAAAATAAACACCAGACCGCTGCAAATTCATTCGGGTCATCTGTTAATGCATCTGAAAGCCAAGGGCCAACTAGGCAATGGAATAAAACAAAGCGATATGATCCATACAGAAACGGTAGGTAAAAGCCGATCCATAGATAGACAAAACCATGTAATCCGCCTTCAAAGCCTGGTAACCAGGAAACAGGCGGGGACATAATGTCGTTTAACGGTAGTTGCCATGCGATATGCCATGCACCTGAAGTCGAACACACTTGCGTGCCACACACCGCTTCTGTACCAATAACACAGAGTCCAGCCCATGCGAATGGCATCATTTTAACGATCATCGCCAATGCGGCAACTGCACAGAGAGTATAGACCGTTGTTCTAATCTTTAACTTGACGCTTTCAGGGATAAAATACATCGCCACCATATTGATAAAAAAGGGCTGGAAAGCGATGTGCAAGTACCCAAACAGGGTGAGTACCTGATTTGTCGGCGAGTTACATTGATCTATGTAAACATAGGTAAATGCTTGTAATAGCTCCATTAAGGCAAAAAAAGTTAATGGAATCCATAATTCCTTTGATTCATTTTTTATAGCAACGTAGGCAGCAGTACCTAGACCAACGGCGGCCAGAACTGCAGATGCTTCACCACTCCAACACATACAAACCTCTTTTAAAAACGTATTGTTATTATTTGATATTACGGAAAACGAAGGGATATATTTATAATCAACAGGATATAAATATATTTTGTCGCTTAGCCTGGTTTTTTGCGTGGCAATAAAAAACGTAACCCGGCAGCTGCCGGGTTACGTTATTTTCGCTCCGCTTGATATAAGTTAAGCTGACAATAATTTGACTTACAAAGCGTCGCTTACAGGGTGTTTATAAAAAGGCCATTTTGTAACGTGTAAATATTTTCTGATAGGCGATTTAATCACTGATACGCATAAAGCAATCGAAAATAAACACCATACCGCTGAAAACTCATTTGGATCATCGGTTGTTACATCTGAAATCCAAGGGCCAACAACATAATGAAAGGCAACAAAGCGCCATGAGCCATAAATCACAGGCAAATAGAAGGCCGATAAAATATACACAAAACCATGTAAGCCCCACTCAAAGCCAGGAAACCATGAAACCGGGTCGGACATAAGGCCGTTTAAAGGCAGCTGCCATGCGATATGCCATGCGCCTGAAACGGAGCATGTTTGATCGCCACAAAAGCCTTCCTGGCCAATATTACACAGCCCCGCCCATGCAAAAGGAAACATTTTAACGATCATAGCCAGAGCGGCCATTGCGCATAGGGTATAGACGGTTGTTCTTATTTTTAGTTTGACACTTTCGGGGATAAAATACATCGCCACCATATTGACGAAAAACGGCTGAAAGGCGATATGGACATAGCCAAACAGCGTGAGTATCTGATTTTGCGGTGAGCTACAGTCATCTATATAGACGTAGGTTGCTGCCTGCAATAACTCCATTAATGCAAAATAAGTTAATGGAATCCATAATTCTTTTGATTCCCCTTTTATTGCAACATACGCTGCCGTTCCCAGCCCAACGGTTGCTAAAACCGCTGATGCTTCACCACTCCAACACATACCAAAGACCCCTAATAGATAATACCTGAACTCTTGTTTCAGGTATTGTTATTTTTATTATAAAAAACCTCATATTGTACCTTATTCCCTTGTGCTAAAGCTTATTAATGTTGTGCTTTTAGTGTGGTATCAGGGATTGTAATTTGTGACTTGTTCCCGCATATTAATATGCAGATTGAAAATTTATACTAGAATAGACACCTTTTATCGACAGCACTCAGGATTAAACACAGCCTATGTCAGAAGCAAGTTCAAGCGATAGCCTTACCGCCGTACAACATTTAAAAAGCTATATTAATGAGCAAATTATTGGTCAGGATATTTTAGTCGAGCGTATGTTAATTGCCTTGCTTGCTGATGGGCATATATTAGTCGAAGGCGCGCCTGGCCTGGCAAAAACAAGAGCCATCAATGCGTTAAGCAAAGGAGTACAGGCGGATTTTCATCGCGTGCAATTTACCCCTGACCTATTGCCTGCTGATTTAACGGGAACAGAAATTTATCGCCCCCAGCAAGGCAGTTTTGAGTTCCAGAAAGGGCCGCTATTTCATAACCTGGTTTTAGCCGATGAGATTAACCGTTCGCCCGCTAAAGTTCAGGCTGCTTTATTAGAAGCGATGGCAGAAAGGCAAATTACTGTGGGGGGGACAACGTATCCGTTACCGCCTTTATTTTTAGTGATGGCGACGCAAAATCCGATTGAGCAGGAAGGAACCTACCCCTTACCTGAAGCTCAGTTAGACCGTTTCTTGTTACATGTTAAAATTGACTATCCGCAGGCAGAGCATGAAAAGCTTATTTTGCAACTGGCTCGCAATGAGGCAATGCAAAGCAATACCAGCTCAGAGAAAAAACATCAAGCCATCAGTCAGGAAAGTCTTTTTGCTGCGCGGCAAGAAGTATTGAATACCTATATGGCGGATAATCTGGAAGATTATCTATTACAGATCATTCTTGCGACACGTAATCCTGAGGCTTATGGAGAGGATTTAGCCAGCTGGGTACAGTATGGAGCCAGTCCACGTGCCAGTATTGCACTGGATCGTTGTGCGCGTGCCAAAGCCTGGTTAAACGGCAAAGACTTTGTTGCCCCTGAGGATATTCAGGATATGGCTTTCGATGTATTACGCCACCGTGTTATTTTATCTTATGAAGCTGAAGCTGAAGGGATCACCAGTGAAGATTTTATTCAGCAACTGATTGCGCGAATCGCTGTGCCATAATGAGTAGCGAACTGGTAAGTGTCAATTTAAATATGCTGATTAAGCTTGCCAAGCCTGCGGCAGGTATAAAGCTATTTCAATCACGCATCCGTGCGGCACAAAGTGGCGGTTACATCTCGCGTGCTAAAGGGCGCGGTATGGAGTTCGATGAGGTAAGGCTGTATCAGGCAGGGGATGATATTCGTAGCATTGATTGGCGAGTGACCGCCCGAACAGGCAAAACGCATACTAAATTATTTCGCGAAGAGCGAGAGCGTCCCATTTTTATTTCGGTGGATTACCGTGCTTCAATGCAGTTTGCGACACGCGGTGTGTTTAAATCAGTGCAGGCCGCTAAGCTGGCTGGAATACTTGCCTGGGTTGCACAGCGACATGGTGACCGGATTGGGGGGCAAATATTTAGCGATACGAGTTGTCGTGAATTAAAGCCACAGAATGGCAAGCAAGCGGTATTGCATTTTTTTAATGCACTGATAAAGACCGAGGCCAAGTCTGTCCCGATTAATTTTGAACAAGTGATGGGGAGATTAAGTCACCATGTAAAACCCGGTAGTCAGGTTTATATTATCAGTGATTTTCGGGGTATGAATCCTGCGGTAGAGAATTATTTAGCAAAACTGGCACGTCATTGCGATGTCATTATGATTCTGGTTTACGATCCTCTGGAAAGTCATTTACCCGCGAAAGGCCGTTACCGATTTACTGATAATACCACTGATGTTGTTGTGGATACCGGTGATAAGCAAGGTGTTTTAAGTTATCAGCAAAAATTTCAGCAACACTGTGCCGCTTTGCAAACACTTAGTCATAAATTAAATATTCGTTTATTACGCTGTGCCAGTAATGAGGATCCGGTGCAGGTTTTAAGGTGAGGTTTTTTTAACATGATGCACTGTTTTGTGAATAATGAGTGGCAGTTTATTTTCCATTCATAGGGTTAAAACCTTCGCCTTTTAGGCGAACAGATTTATCTCTCATAGTCATCATGAGAAAAGAGATGTGTAGGATGGGCAAAGGGCTTTTTCGTGCCCATCTTTTACGGT
>WTCN01000086.1 GCA_013138555.1 Methyloprofundus sp.
ATAGGGGAAATCGCGGTAAGGGAAAAATTGGACATGATTTTATATAAGCAATATGTGAACTAAATAATACTGACCATTTTAGCAAAAGATAGTTAAAGTAGGTGTAAATTTTCTTGGACACAGCTGAACACTGTAGGAGGGGCTTTAGCCGCGACAGGTTCGTATACAGGTCGCGGCTAAAGCCCCTCCTACAATTTCTTGTTTTTTAAAAATGTTAAGGGATTATAGCTAGCTATTGGTCATTTATAAACTTGCTGGAAACCGCACTTTCTTTTTCCAGTTGCTTAAACTTAGCTAGGCAGCATTGCCCTGACGGATTCCTAACTTCACAAGCACACTCGGCTAATTTTGTGCGCTGAATAACAAAATTTTTAATTGCATCAGCAGTGTGAGTTTGTAATGCGGATTGATAGCAAGCTGAACTAATATCAAAGCAATAACAAAGCGTCTCATTTTGTATTGCTTGCTGCGTTATCAAGAGTGATTTGGCAATGCTATTGCCCGTGCTAGAAAAATAGGCGCTTGAGCAGCCTCTGGATGGGCAAAAATAATAGTTATCAGCAACAATCTGTTGGTTTTCTGGAAACCTGACTTGCTGGTAGACGGTACGCATCGTTACGGGCTTACGCTCTATACCACACTGTGGGCAGGCTTCTAAGGGTTTTTTGCTAGGTTTTGAGCAACAATCGGACATATCTGTATCCTGTCTGTGCTAACTTTAGAATATGGTTGCTTATATTAGTCTTTATTCGCATCGGGGTAAAACAATTGTTCGCCTTGCTTTTTATAAGCCCCAATAAGCGCTTGCGCTTCAACACCTGTGACATAATCAATATACTTTTTCGCGAGTTCATAACGGACATGCTTATGCTTGGCGGGATTAACAGCCATAATATGGTAGGGGTTAAATAAAGTCTGATCTCCTTCATTGATAAGGACTAAATCAATTTTATCTTTAAAGGCGATATAAGTCCCACGGTCGGTTAGAGTGTAGGCTTGCTTTTCATCGGCAATTTTTAATACTGCGCCCATTCCCTGACCAACAGCAAGATAGTTAGCACCTGTTGGGTTGATCTTGGCGGCCTGCCATAAAGCCATTTCTTTTTTATGTGTACCTGAGTCATCACCACGTGAGATAAAGGTGGATTGACTGGCGGCTAGTTTGTGTAGGGCTGTTGCTATGGACTGCGTCATATCAATCTGCGCAGGGTTTGTTTGTGGGCCGATGAGTACGAAGTCATTATGCATGACAGCCTTTCTGTCGATGCCATAGCCTTTACTGACAAATTCAAGCTCTGCTTTTGGTGCGTGCACAAAGACTATATCAACATCGCCACTTTCACCTAGGCGCAGAGCCTTGCCAGTACCAACGGCAATGATGTCCAGGCGAATATGATAGATTTTTTCAAATAAGGGGTTAAGCACTTTTAATAGACCCGAATTCTCAGTGCTCGTGGTGGTTGACATGCGCAGAATATCAGCGCTATAAGCGTTAATGCTTAATAAATAAAGCAGGCTGAAGATAAGGGTTTTTTTCATGTTTTTTCCTAAGTTAAAAAGAAAAGAGATACAATTCTCCCAGTTCGTAGAGATGCCTGGTTATTGGGAAGCAGAGAGACAGGATTGCCAGTGGTTCAGCTGCTTCATTATAGTATCAATCCCTGTAAAAATATTTATCTTATTACAGGCGATTTCTGGTAGCATGATGCCTGATAAGTATTTACTAGCTCTACTTTGAGTTTTCTTTATTATATTGATCAATCATTCCAAAATGAATTATGATGGCTCTGTTTGGGAGTGGGTTAAATATGAATATCTGCGACATAGAGCAAACTTGTTCATACTTTTATTGTGTGGTGTATAAATAAAAACAATAAAATCACCAAGACTCACATTTGATATGATTATTTAATTCACTACCCTTCCCGAACCTTAAAACTATTTATGGCCAGATCTAAAGCATTTAACGAAGAAGACGTTCTGGATAAAGCTGTCGCGGTGTTTTGGGCTAAAGGTTATGAAGCGACTTCCATGCAAGACCTTGTTGAAGCGATGGGTATTCAGCGAGGCAGTCTTTATGCCACCTTCGGTAGTAAACAGCAGCTATTTTTACAATCACTTGAACGTTATGGAAAAGTGGTGGTTAAACAGTTTCTGGATATACTGGAAAGCAAATCTTCCGCCGTTGAATCAATTGAGCTGTTCTTCGCGCAACTGGTTGAACATTTATTAACAGCAGGGCCTCTACGCAGTTGCCTGGTGACTAATTCTGCGATTGAGCGAGGCTTAAGAGATGAAGCGACTAAGCAACAAGTACTGCGCTTGCTCAATGGGCTTGAAAAAGGTTTTTACAAAACCTTACAGAGAGCGAATGAAAATGGTGAGTTATCACAAGAGCTTGATTTAAAGAAAACGGCCAGTTTTTTAACCAGCAATATGCAGGGCTTGCTAGTTATTGGCAAAGTCTGTTCGGAAAGGTCGGTCCTTGAAGGTATTAATCAGGTGACTTTATCTATTCTGAAATAAAGAAAAAGATAGTATAAGCATATAGTGAGTAAAGTACCGTTATATTTAGATATAGCGTTTGAATAATGAATATAAATACATAAGCAAAGGCAATGATTTGCCTTATTTTTGAACAATCGTTCTAGTGGAGTTAATGAAAATGATTTATGCCGCACCCAACCAAGCTGATAGTAAAGTTGATTTTAAAGCACGTTATGCAAATTATATCGGGGGTAAATGGATTCCGCCGGTAAAAGATCAATATTTTGAAAACCTAAGTCCTGTTAATGGCAAAGTATTTTGTGAAACTCCCCGTTCCACAGCAGAAGATATAGAGCTAGCCTTAGATGCGGCGCATAAAGCAAAAGATGCCTGGGGGAAAACATCGGTAACGGCAAGAGCGAATATCTTATTAAAGGTCGCTGACCGTATTGAAGAAAATCTGGAAAAATTAGCCGTTGCAGAAACCTGGGATAATGGTAAAGCAGTACGGGAAACTTTAGCCGCTGATGTCCCGCTATCCGCTGACCACTTTCGTTATTTTGCTAGCTGTATTCGTGCGCAGGAAGGTTCGATTGGTGAAATTGACGAGAATACGGTGGCCTATCATTTCCATGAACCTCTCGGTGTTGTTGGGCAAATTATTCCGTGGAATTTCCCCTTATTAATGGCCTGCTGGAAAATTGCACCTGCATTGGCAGCGGGTAACTGCATCGTCTTGAAACCAGCCGAGCAAACACCTGTTTCTATTCTAATACTGATGGAAGTCATAGGTGATCTATTACCTGCGGGTGTATTGAATATCGTTAACGGTTTTGGTGCTGAGGCGGGACAAGCCCTCGCTACCAGTACACGTATTGCGAAAATAGCGTTTACCGGCTCAACACCTGTTGGATCACATATTCTAAAGTGTGCCGCTGAAAATATTATTCCTTCTACTGTTGAACTGGGTGGTAAATCGCCTAATATTTTCTTTGAGGATGTATTAGACCAGGAAGATGAATTTGTTAGTAAATGTATCGAAGGTGCAGTACTTGCCTTTTTTAATCAAGGTGAAGTGTGTACCTGTCCTTCAAGATTATTGGTTGAGGAATCAATCTATGATGCATTTATCGAAAAAGTGATAGCCCGTGCGGAGAAAATAAAGCGTGGTAACCCACTCGATACTGAAACGATGGTCGGCGCTCAAGCCTCTAAAGAGCAATTCGATAAAATATTGAATTATGTTGAGATTGGTAAAGAGGAAGGCGCTAAA
The DNA here is from genome assembly GCA_013138555.1 of Methyloprofundus sp. Classification (GTDB taxonomy): domain Bacteria; phylum Pseudomonadota; class Gammaproteobacteria; order Methylococcales; family Methylomonadaceae; genus Methyloprofundus. Next base: position 3,761 of record WTCN01000086.1, read on the forward strand.
TTATTATTGGGCGGAAATGTTGAAGCATTGGACGGCGAATTTGGAGAAGGTTACTATATTCAGCCAACGGTGATGCAAGGGCATAATAAAATGCGCATCTTTCAGGAAGAAATTTTTGGTCCTTTTGTTTCTGTGACGACGTTTAAAGATGAAGCAGAAGCCCTGGCAATTGCCAATGATACAGAATTTGGTTTAGGTGCAGGTCTCTGGACGCGTGATATGAACCGTGCTTACCGTATGGGACGCGGCATTCAGGCAGGTCGTGTCTGGACGAACTGTTACCATCATTATCCTGCACATGCGGCCTTTGGAGGTTATAAAAAATCCGGTGTCGGTCGTGAAACCCATAAGATGATGTTAGATCATTACCAGCAAACCAAGAATATGTTAGTCAGTTATGATATTAACCCATTAGGTTTTTTCTAACATTGAATTCATGTAGGGGCAATCCCTTGTGGTTGCCCTGATTGCTGGAAAAGGTACAATATAATCCTATACCACCTAAATACTACAAATACCTATGTCTGAACATCATACCTACGAACACAAAACCTACTCTGTTAAAGCAGATATTGCTGAGCAAGCACATATCAATAATGAGCAGTATTTAGCTTTATATCAACAATCGATTGAACAACCGGAAGTATTCTGGGCAGAACAGGCAGAGAGTTTTTTAGATTGGCAGCAGCCCTGGGATAAGGTGATGCAATATGA
>WTCN01000088.1 GCA_013138555.1 Methyloprofundus sp.
TTTGTTTACACTTGGAATGCGGTTATTAAAGCGCTGGCTGAGAGAAGGAAAAGCACTTCCTCAGTTCTGCCTCACTTTATCAGGCAAGGCTTTGCTGTGAGGAAGTAAAAAGTGTACGGTAGTGAAACTATTTAAAGTATTTTTTTTGCTATGCCATCATTAAATCAACTCAGCGTGATAATATACAAATTCAAAGACTACGCACTTTCATTTACCGGCTAGCGTATTAACTGGCAGATTAATACGCATTCTATTTGAACTTATATCTTACTGGGTCAACATGACAGCAATATCTTTACACTTTGAGTTACCAGAAAATCTAACTGTTACAAAATTTTTAAAAAAATTAAGTAAAAAACTGAATTTTGAGATAGCCACTCAGCAACACACGAGTAAAACTTTTTATGATACCTTTGACTGGCGACTATATAATGCCGGTTTGCTGTGTGAACGCAATCAATCAAAATCAACATCCCATATAAGTCTTATCAATAGAATAACAGGCGAATGCCTTGCCCAGGAGGAACTAGCAGAAACTCCCCGCTTCAGTGGGCAATATCCAGGAGGTCAGTTAAAAACACATTTAACGCCATTAATTGAAATGCGGGCATTATTACCTTTATCTCAATTACCTCAGCAAGTATATCGCTTAAATGTATTGAATAAAGATCAAAAAACGATCTTACGCATTAAGCTAGATGAATATGAATCACTTACAAATCATATTAGCCTGCAACCACTAAAAGGCTATGAGAAAGCTGCTGAAAAAGTCAGCACTCTGCTACAAAAATCATTAGCACTAAAAACAGCAACACCTGACTCGGTTTTAAATAACGCTGTTAAACAACAAGGCCGAAAAGCTAGCGATTATAGCTCTAAATTAAACATAAAACTTGAGCCAGGCATGCAGGCCGATAAAGCCAGTAAAATAATCTATCAGCAATTATTACGTGCAATACAAATTAATGAAAGTAACACACAGGCTGATATTGATACCGAATTTTTGCATGATTTTCGTGTTGCGATTAGGCGCACTCGCGCAGGCTTAAGCCAGATTAAAAATACATTACCCCTTAGCATAGTCACTGAATATGTCGATTTTTTTGCATGGCTAGGACAAATTACCGGAGCTACCCGTGATCTGGATGTCTATTTATTAAGTTATAAGCAATATCAAGCCGCTTTACCCACCTCTTTACAACAGGATCTTAGCCCTTTATATGCCTTTCTTAAACATAAACAGGTTATCGCACAAAAAGAATTAGCAGCGCAACTTTCGAATTCTCAATATAGAAAACAACTCGCCGCATGGGAGCAATTCCTAAAAGAACCTCTAGCCAAAAAAAATGCGGAAAGTAATGCAAAATTAACTATTAAAGAACTGGCTGACCAACGTACCTGGAAAGTTTATAAACGCGTACTGAAAGAAGGCAGTGCTATTTCAGAAACCTCCCCCGCTGAAGCGCTGCATGACTTAAGAAAAACCTGTAAAAAATTACGCTATCTAATGGAATTTTTCCAGAGCCTTTACCCAGCAAAAGAATTTAAAGCGGTGCTAAAAGCTTTAAAAGGCTTTCAATCCGTCTTAGGTGATTTTCAGGATTATGAAATCCAGGAAGTGAATTTAAAACAGTTTAGTAAAGAAATGATGGCTAAAGGTGTAGCAAGCAATACTTTTTTAGCCATGGGGGTCTTAGTGCAACATTTAGACTCTATGCGCTGTGCAGCACGCGATGATTTTGCTGAGCAATTTGACCTATTTAAGCAAGCCAAAAACCAACAAACATTTAAAAGCTTATTTGCGCATCAGGGACGGGGGAAGACTCAATGAAAATAATTGCGACTTATAATATCAAAGGTGGGGTAGGAAAAACATCAACGGCAGTCAATCTGGGCTATATAGCAGCACAGAATAATTATAAAACCTTAGTCTGGGATTTAGATCCGCAAGGCGCAAGCAGCTATTATTTTAGAGTAAAGCCTAAAATAAAAGGCGGCAGCAAAGAGCTTATTGCCGGTGCGCGTGAATTAGACAATTTAATTAAAGCAACCGACTTTGAAAATCTTGACTTGTTGCCTGCCGATTTTTCCTTTAGAAATTTAGATTTAGTGCTGGACGCACGCAAAAAACCAACACAACGGCTCAAAAAACTACTCACCCCCCTCACTAAAGAATACGACATTATTATTCTTGATTGTCCACCGAATATTTCCCTATTATCGGAAGCCATTTTTGAAGCCTCGGAAGTATTATTATCCCCCATTATTCCAACGACCTTATCACTACGGACACTGGAACAATTGAAAAAGTATATAAAAGATAATAATTTAAAGCATTTGCAGCTTATTCCTTTTTTCTCCATGGCAGATAGGCGAAAAAAAATGCACCGGGAAATCATGCAAACACTCGCAAAAAAGCACCCTGATATTCTACAAAGTGTTATACCTTATGCCAGTGATATTGAGCGCATGGGCTGGGAACGTATGCCACTAGGGGCTTATACACAAAAAGGACGTTCAGTTGAAGCATATCAGGCACTGTGGCAGGAAATTTTAAAAATCTTATGAGCCATATATAAGGCACGAAGCGCATTTTGCCCCTGTGATGCGCTTCGTGCCTCAGCACATCCTATAGAACTGAGTAGCAAGGAATTAAATTTAATCCGAACCTTCTCCTATTGGCACATCGTAATTTATACCTAGCAGGTAATACGTAATTCCCAAGGCCAGAACAACAAAACCCACAGCAAAAACATACATCGCTGATACTTCTTTAATGCAGGCATTAGTCCTCCCATTCCAGCTCGGCATAAGCACTACTCAGGTTCTTTTTGTGAAAATCACTGAACAGTTGCCATTGATCTTTAGCGGGATAATCAACTGTTTGCATCACATCCTCCAGATAAATGCCTTGTTTAATCTTATAACGAATAACTTTTTGCAAATATTGTAGATAATGCTTTTCGGCCTGCATACTTTCTGGCCAGTCCCGTACTATTGGCCCATGTCCAGGTATCACGACATCAAACTGGCGCTTTTCTAATTTGTCCATTTCTTTTAACCAGCCTTTTAAACTGCCATCTAACACAGGTAAATGTCCGATAAATAACAAGTCTGATAACCATATCGTGTTGGTTTTCTGGTCCAATACCGTTAAATCATTATCAGTATGTGCAGTCGGGTGTGCCGTCAGTTGCAATATGCGTCCCCCTAAATCAAGCTGTAGCGTATTTTTAACGCTAATCGTCGGCGCAACAATATCATCTGCTGTTAATTTAATGGCAACCTGTTCTTCAGAGCGTGCTATATAAAAAGCCCCCCGCTCGGCCATGGCGCGAGCCAGTTTTTTATGCCCGATATACTTTATATGTTTAATATTTTTAAACGCACTGTTACCAAAGATATGGTCGGGATGAACATGCGTATTAATCACATAACAAATCGGCACTGAGCTTATTTTTTTTATCGCCGCTTTTAGTTGCTCCCCTTGTGCGGGGCTGCCACCACTATCAACAACAGCAATACACTTTTCACCGACGATAAAACCGATATTGGCAATGGCATCGTGATTATGCACATCGGGTAACTCTATCAGCCCCTGGTGTACATAAATACCTTGGGCAACCTGTTTGATATTAAAGGCCGCCATAGCCTGGCTAGTACCAAAAAATAAAACTAGAAAGACTATATAACGCATAATTGTTCCTTAAGAAAAGGCTTGAAAAGATAAGTTTAATGGACACATAGACCTAAAAAAGCCTGAGTCGCTCTCGACTGTAACGCTGGCCTTGGGGCAATAATATTTAACTGCCAAGTCAGGCCTTGTTGCGTTCCTATCCGGCGTGAAACCAGCCCTTTACTTTCATTTTTCAATGCCATAGCCGAAGAAAACCCTATCCCAAGTCCTGCACGCACAGATTCTTTTACTGCGGATACACCGGTCACTTCAATCTTAATATTGGCCTTAATCCCCGCCTCTAGCAATGCTTGCTCGACAACCTGCCGAGCTCCTGAACCAGGTTCTCGCCAGATGACTTGATATTGATTAAAGACCTGTACAGGCACATAGTCTGCATATTCCGTTGCGAGCGTATGATTTTCAGGCAAGATCAGCACAATTTCATCTTTTTGCCATGCAATTACCTGATAATTACTTGATAACTCAAAATCTGCAAGCGACCCTTCAATAAAGCCCAAATCCAGACTATATAAATTACGTAATGTTTCTGCTGTATCCAGCGTTTTCATAAAAACCTGCACGCCTTTATGACGAGTTTGCAATTCAACCAGGAATTTAGGCAGGTAATAACTGGCAATGGTCATCGTTGCCCCAATACGCAACATACCTGTACTTACTTTTTGTAAACTATGCACATATTCAAATGCCTGTGTATAACAACTATCCATTTTATCAGCATACTCAAGTAAGCCAAGGCCTGCCGTTGTTAATTCAATTTGATGCCCTTTACGCTCATACAAAGGCTCTCCCACAAACGTCTGTAATAACTTTAACTGCCCAGAAACTGCGGGCTGGCCTATATTTAATTGTTTTGCCGTTAAGGTAATGCTTTTTAAACGGGCAAGGACTGAAAAAGTCAATAGATGTTGAGGGTTCACCGTAATTCCTATGCAATATAAGCAATAAAAACTGTAAATCGTGATAGTATCATTATTTCTGATAAGCCCCTAAAGAAAAGATTACTTGAACTAACAATAGCAGTTTTGGTAAAGTGCTATAGATTTCACCAGAAACTATCACTGGTAACCGGTTAATAGCCATATTTAAATACCGCAACAGAGTGGGAGGAAACACGAGTGGCAGTAATAACAATAAGCCCCGATCAGATTACTAAAAAGAAACGCAAAGGTCCTAAAGGCCATGCAGTTGATCTTATCGCATTAGAAGAAATTCAAGCACTTCTAGCAGATGAATCCAGGCAACGCGATTTATTGATTGAGCATTTACATAAAATTCAAGACCGATATCAACATATTTCATCCAAGCATCTCGTAGCTCTCGCTCACGAAATGAAACTGTCCCCTGCCGAAGTCTTTGAAGTCGCTTCTTTTTACCATCATTTCGATGTCGTCAAAGAAGGTCAGACACCCCCTCCCCCGTTAACTGTTCGTGTCTGTGAATCTCTCTCTTGCTCCATGGCTGGCTCTAATGACTTAATAGAAGCTTTAGAAAGTGGCTTAAATAACGATCAGGTCCGTGTCCAAAAAGTTCCCTGTGTTGGCCGCTGTCAACATGCGCCTGTTGCTGTTGTCGGACAAAATCCTATTGATCATGCAACCTCTGAAGTCGTCACCACGGCTGTTGATAACAATGATATTAAAGCCGATGTCACTGATTACATCAGTCTGCAACAATATCGCAGTGATAAGGGTTATCAAACACTCAAGGGTGTTTTAGAAAGTAGCATTAGCACGGAAAGTGTGATCAAAAAAATGGAAGACTCTGGCTTACGTGGCCTGGGTGGTGCCGGATTCCCTGCGGGTAGAAAGTGGCGTATTGTAAAAAGTTTTGACGGTCCGCGTTTAATGGCGGTTAATATTGATGAAGGTGAACCTGGTACATTCAAAGATCGTCATTACCTGGAATCTGATCCCCATCGTTTTTTAGAGGGTATGTTAATTGCGGCCTTATGCGTAGGCTGTGATGAAATCTATATTTATCTACGTGATGAGTATGCAGGATGTCGTGAAATCCTGACGAAAGAAATTGCCAAGCTACAAAACAATCCACCGTCTGATAAATATCGTTTACCCCCAATCCATTTACGTCGTGGCGCAGGTGCTTATATTTGCGGTGAAGAATCTGCGATGGTTGAGTCAATTGAAGGAAAACGGGGGATGCCTCGCTTAAGACCGCCTTTCCTCGCAGAGGTGGGCTTATTCGGTCGCCCTACTCTGGAACATAATATGGAATCGGTTTACTGGGTTCGCGATATTGTTGAAAAAGGTCCTGAGTGGTTTACCTCACATGGCCGCCATGAGCGCAAAGGTTTGCGTTCCTTTTCTATTTCAGGGCGTGTCAATAGACCGGGG